>NZ_JACJER010000057.1:0-29534 GCF_014164185.1 Shewanella sp. SG44-6
TCGATACCACAGTAGTATGGATGTGAGTTATTATAAAATCTCATTGAGCTTTCTCCTGTTGGTTTAGTCACCTTAAGCATACCGCTGATGCGGCTTGCTAGGGAGGAGGCTCAATGAGTATCAAGGCATTCAAACGGACAAAAAACAGTTGGTTGTTTTCACTCCGTTCAACATTTTAACCAACAATTTTTTGCCGCTTAATGTGGCGTTAGTGCTAATAGGTAAATGTATTGTCAATTTATGTAAAAAGGGAAGAAGACAACCAGCATATTACTTGGATTGCTAAAGGTGAGTGGGAGTTGCCATCTCAAATTCTAAACCTCGAAAAATGGTTAATTGAGAATGAAAGCAAATTGCCCCCATCTAACTATATTGCTGATATAGGATTTAGTATGCGGAACAACGCGTGTGGCGGCGGGGCTATTTTAAGTGTGCGAGCAATGGCAATAATGGCTAAGCTCGGAATTAAACTGTATTTATCAGAGTATCCAGATGATTAGTCAACACCGCAGCACTAACAAGACGCGTCACAAGGAAAACCACTCGCTGGCCTTCGGCCATTGCGCTCGCGTTTTCCTGTGCGCTTGGCGTTAATCCATAGAAATTTTAATCCTAAACTTACGAATTAGATTTGGAAACCTAGCTCGTTTCTGTCCAGAAATAAGTTAGAACATCTCTAAGTCAGTGGCCAGTATTCATTGACCACGACAGTGTCCGACAAGCTTCGCCTTTGTATAGTTGGAGCAGAGCTGGGAAATATTGAGGGTGTTGGCCAAAAACGGTTCACTGTTGGCAATATGCAGCAGGCTGTGGAATCCGCAGACGCCATATACAATTACTTCAGTGCGGTAGGTATACCCTTTCTCAAGAGGTATAGTGATCCAAATGAAGTTATTAATACACTAAGGGTGGGCGGCAAGGAGGCAATGTTAATTAGCCCAATTGTCAGCCTACACAAACAACAAATAGATTCTTTGGCGCAGTATTTTGACGCCAGCATGTAACAAGAGCATGTTGTCGGGCTGGTTTTCCGCTGCGCTCAAAACCAGCCGCAAATGCGGGCGTTACGTGCTAAGGATTCACAGTGTCATCTGAAGATTGGTACAGAAATGAAAGTTGGAACGCCTCTATCGAAGAGCATTTCTATTCGAAATTGAAGCGAACGAGAACGCAGCGAGATCAATATTTAGTAATCCAAGCTCTCACTTTGGCTGATACTTATCCAGAAGTATCACTTCGCTTGGTCAATGAATACTTCGAATCAAGAAAAGACCAATTTGATGACATTCGTGCGTTATTGGCAAAAGCAAACGCGTGTAAGACGCTAAACGATCTGGATGGGTGTATCTCTGCTTTCAAAGAAGTGCTTGGTAGGGAAAGAGAATTCCCAAACTACCAGACTGGGGTGTACCTTGATTATCCATATTTGGTGGCAACTCAAAAAATTGAAAACGAGTACGCCAATGCCGTCGATGTGCTTAATGAGCATGTTGATAGGCTTACGTTTCCTCTTGACTATTACAAGTGGCATGCTTCTAAAGCATTGATCAATAATGATGGTTCAGAAGCTCAAAAGGCGCTTGATGCGGCTAAAGTTAAGAGATCAGGGTTTCGCTTTCATCAAGATGTTGGCTTGGTGGGTAAAGAACATGAAAAAACAATCAAACATCTGTGCAAAATCAGCACGTAACAAATGGCTGCTTGGGACTGCATTACGCTGCGCTCCATGCAGCCCCAGAGCCAAGCGTTAGCATGAAATATGACTTGAGTGATTATGAATAACAACTTGGATGAACAAGAGCAATCTGTCGTAGATAATATTGAAAAATATGGATGTCATGTCATGTATATATTCGCAGAAGGAAATTTACCCAGTTTTACCTATTCAGTGGGTATTTTTGGTAAAACCAACGAGCCTGAAGTTTTGGTTATGGGGTTAAAGCGAGAAGTTGCACATGTACTCGTAAATGATTACAACGATATGGTTAGGGAAGGCAAGGTTTTCGAAACAGGAAAGCGTTATTCAGATTTTTTAGATGGCTATGATGTGAAATTTATAACTGTAGAAAAAGATCATTATAAAGAGCATTTTGGCTGGGATATTTGGTACTACGAAGGAAGTGCGTTTCCTGTATTGCAATTAGTATTTTCTGATAAATCTGGAACTTGGCCTTGGGATATAAATGCATCTGATGAATTTAAAGGCTATCAACCAGTGCTAGGTAAATGCTAACAAGCGCCTCATGTTCGCCGCAAAAAGCGCGGCAGGGACAATTACTCGCTGCAACTTCGTTGCAAAACACTCATAATCGCCCCATAGGCGAGCGTTATGCGGTTAAAGCATGAAAACTCATACTATAGACTCAACTTATAGACAGTTTTATATCGCCGATGCTGGCTTAGATCCTGATGCTCCTGAAGATTGGAGTGATCAACACGTGCTTCAGCGATACAACGCCCTAACCAATATTGTTGCTCTGTGTCCTGAAGGAGATATAACTGCAAGAGTGAAGCCTTTTGCTCCAGGAGAAACATACCAGAGTGAACAGGAACCTGACTTTGAGGTGAGAACTCAAATAACTATTTTGAGTGGGCGGCTAGGTGTTTTTGGTTGGCCAAGAGAGGCGCTTGAAGAGTATTGTGTGCAGCCCGGTAAGTACTTGATTTATTTCCGAGGTTACAATCTTTGCCAAGTTAACGAAGAACGTGATTTTTACACAGTGGAGTTCGAGCATGCCGCATAACAAGGCCCAGCAATTCGCAGCCTTTGGCTGCCGGACTCGCTACGCTCGCCGCTGTGGGCGGCGTTAATCCATAGAAATTTTAATCCTAAACTTACGAATTAGATTTGGAAACCTAGCTCGTTTCTGTCCAGAAATAATTTAGGCAGGGTCTAATGTAGTGGGTCAGTCTTCATTGACCACTCTATATTGTAATAAAAGTACATGGAAAAGTTGTAGTTCTAGAAGTTTCCATAATTTGTCAGTTTATGGTTATATTTTATGTCAAGATATGGTTATGAATTTTAGCTAAGTAATTGAAAGTAGCTTATTGCTTATGTCATTGCTTGCAGCGACATTGACGCCGTGAGATTTCCCCTCAAAAGCCTGTTTAATACCTAAAAATGTCGATATGACGTGAGGTAATTCAGTTTTAGTAATTTGAATGGAGATTTTTTCTGCCCAGTTATATTGCCTTGGGCCGACTGAAATTGCCGCTTCTATCATAACCGTTTCCCATTCAGAAGAGCGCGTTAACGATGGTTTTAACTCGATAGCGGCTTTCTTGCCATGACATTTCAGACTAAAGAACGTATTAAATGCCCCGCTATATCGTGGCTTATTAAAATCGGTATAAGTAGGTTCTTGAGGTTGATTATGAGTCCTTGCTGAATAAGGTGGGCTTTGTAAATTGCCAGATGAACGCTGTTCAAAATGTTCTGTTGAGTAGATGCTATTTGAATTATACATATTGACTCCTTTTTGCCTTTACTACATTTTTACCCCGTTTTTCAAACCCGCAACTCAACTATTTTCGAAAAAACTAATTAGCGAGTCCCAAACGGGACCTGAACCAGCTCAGACTTAAAAATTTAGTCAGTAGAATAATCTGTGGAATATTCTGGCTCGGAGAATGAGAATGAACGGATTAGTGAAATGTTTTGTATTGATAGTAATGCTTGGGGTTATCCCTATGAGTTATGCATCTAGCAATACGAATACGTTATTACCTGAAATAAAAGCGTTAGCACTAGACAAATTGGTTCTAGATCGAAAAGATAAACCTGTCACTGTACTTGAGACGCCTGTTATCACAGATGCAAGCGGAAAGGTCGCGCAAGGATTAACAAAAGTGAAGGTCTCACTGGCGAGTGATGCGGTAACTAGCCTAATCATTCTCGGAAAATCGCTAAAGCCTGGGCAATCAATGACCATTGTCCAAGATTTAACTGCAACGGGCGGTGTGTTAAAGATTCCGTTTTATCCTGAAACATCAAATATTGCTGGCATTAGTCATTATTCTTTAGATATTCCCAACATTACTGCTGAGATATGCCCTGATTCATATTCACTTAATTCCGCGACTAACTCTTGCCAAAAAGTGAACACTACAAGTCTGTTGTATACCTGCCCTGGAGATAATTGGACTTACTCTGGAGATGTCTCAAAGTGTATAAAGCAAACAGAAATTCCAAAAACGACCTGTCCGGTGGGATTTGACTCTAACGGTGATGGTACTTGTACTAAAACTGAATACGAAGCTACGGTTGCCAAATGTTCTGCAGGTTTTGCTTATTCTGAAACCAATGAACGTTGTGAAAAAACATTAGTCGCCATAGCAGATAAGATATGTTCAGACCCGAGCTACACATATGAGGTAGCGACGAATGATTGTAGAAAAACAATCACTCAATCAGTAAATTACGATTGCTTTTTAGGGTTTTCGTATAATTCAACATTAAAAATATGTGAAAGAACGTTATCAACAGATGCTACCCCCATTTGTACTACTGGCTATTCTTACTCAACAACGAATAAGCGGTGTGAAAAAACCGTTGCGCAGACTGCAACTAAAACGTGTACCTCAGGTTTTACCTACTCAGTAGCAAATAATCGATGTGAAAAAGCACTAACAACCACTGCTGATCCAGTTTGTACTTCTGGTTATACTTATTCAGCAGCTAATTCACGTTGTGAACAAACGTTAATCCAAACGGCAAGCAAGGTGTGTGCAAGTGGTTATACCTACTCGTCTGCCAACAATCGTTGTGAGAAAACCACGACGTTATCGGCGACGCCAGTGTGCTCAAGTGGCTACTCGTATTCTTCAGCTAATTCTCGTTGTGAGAAAACGGTTATCCAAGCGGCAAGCAAAGTCTGTACGAGTGGTTATATCTACTCTTCAACCAATAATCGCTGTGAGAAAACCCTATCTCAAACTGCAAGTAAGGTATGTACGAGCGGTTATACCTACTCTTCAACCAATAATCGCTGTGAGAAAATCCTAACTCAAACGGCAAGCAAGGTGTGTGCGAGTGGTTATACCTATTCGTCTGCCAATAATCGCTGTGAGAAAACCACGACGTTATCTGCAACGCCTGTCTGTTCTAGTGGCTACACGTATTCATCAGCCAATGCTCGTTGTGAAAAAACGTTAACCCAAACTGCTAGTAAAGTGTGTGCGAGTGGTTATACCTATTCTTCAATCAATAACCGCTGTGAGAAATCCACGACGTTATCTGCAACGCCTGTCTGCTCTAGTGGCTACACGTATTCATCAGCCAATGCTCGTTGTGAAAAAACGTTAACCCAAACTGCTAGTAAGGTGTGTGCGAGTGGTTATACCTATTCGTCTGCCAACAATCGCTGTGAGAAAACCACGACGTTACCGGCAACGCCTGTGTGTTCAAGTGGCACTTATAACTCGGCAACTAATACGTGTAGTGCGACGGTGAATGTTGCAGCGACAAGCCAATGCCCAAGTGGGTATAGTTATGTTTCCGCGCTAAACTCATGTAATAAGGTCGTAACCACAACACCATATTTAAGCTGTCCTTCGGGGGCGGCCCCAGATTGGGATTCTGATTTATATTTATGGTACTGTGGAGACACTTGGGTTACAGCATCTTCATCACAAACTTGTCCTGTTGGCGCGGTAACAAATACCAAACTTGCAGATGGTCCGACCCGGCCTAAAGTTACTTGCCGTGTTACCCAATATGCATCACCTTCACTCGCTTGCCCAAGTGGATATACAATATCTGGCGCAAATTGTACAGGGCAAACAAGTTCTCCAGTCAGCAGTTACAGTTGCCCAAGTGGTTATAGTTTATCAGGCTCAACTTGTAGCTTATTACAAGCACAAGCCTTTAGTTATAGCTGCCCTAGTGGTTATAGCTTGTCAGGCTCAACGTGTAGCCGGCTCCAAACAGGCAGTAATACATTAAGCTGCCCAAGTGGTTATAGTCTAAGTGGTTCTACTTGTAGTTTATTGCAAGTACAGGCCTTTAGTTATAGCTGTCCAAGTGGTTATAGTCTAAGTGGCTCAACGTGTAGTCGGCTCCAAACAGCCAGTAATACATTAAGTTGCCCAAGTGGTTATAGTTTATCAGGCTCAACGTGTAGTTTATTTCAAATGCAAGCCTTTAATTATAGCTGTCCAAGTGGTTATAGTCTAAGTGGCTCAACGTGTAGTTTATTACAAGCACAAGCCTTTAGTTATAGCTGTCCAAGTGGTTATAGCTTGTCAGGCTCAACGTGTAGTTTGTTGCAAGTACAAGCCTTTAGTTATAACTGTCCAAGTGGCTATACCTTAAGTGGCTCTACGTGTAGTCAACTTCAAAACACAAACAATACATGGAGCTGTCCAGGAGGGTATACCCTAAGTGGTTCAGCGTGTAGCTTGTTACAAGCGCAAGCCTTTAATTATAGCTGTCCTAGTGGTTATAGCTTATCAGGCTCAACTTGCAGTAAATTAATTAACACTAGTAATTCGTGGTCTTGCGATAGCGGTTGGACGTTATCAGGTTTAACGTGCCATTCAACAGATGCGTTGGAATTTTCCTATACATGCCCAATAGATTATGTGAATCATAATGATGGTAGCTGTACGCAACTGCAAAATACAGCTAATACTTGGAATTGTCCCACAAATTATGCGAACAGCAATGATGGTTCGTGTTCGTGGTATCAAACCGCTTTAAATTCATTATCATGTTCAGATCCTACCTACACAGCATATTCAAATGATGAAACGTGTAAAAAGGTATTAACAGATACATATATTTATAATTGTACCGACTCCTCGTATTCTCTTTCCGGTTCTAGTTGTTCGTTACTATTAACAGAACAGGAAGAATGGATTTGTGACGATAATTCATTTGGAAAAATTTCTGAAACTCAATGTAAAAAAGAAACTGATGCAAATTTGGCGGGCTCTTGCCCAATTGGGTTTGTGGCATCACCAGACGGTAAATCTTGTGAATACTCAGATACTACACCACTCATAAATAGTTGTTCTGCATCCTTTACGTTAAAAGGGGGCGAGTGTGTGAAAGATGTTTATTTTGCGCCTATTTGCTCAACTTCATTTGTCGATTCTTCATGTTCTTGTGATTCAGGAATGACGCTGAATCCAACAACATATCAATGTGAAGGCATTGAAAAAAAGGCCATATTAGTGAGTTGCCCGGTTGGGTATTATGCTCAAAATGGACAATGTGAGTATCATAAAACAGTTGATGTTGTTTATGATTTTTGTCCATTGGGTATGATGGCTCAAAATGGCGTGTGCGTATTAACAGAAGAGATATCAACGACATTAACGTGTAATGCTCCATACACATTACAAGGGTCAGAATGCAAATACATCGATACTAAACCAACAGGCTATGTGCTTGGCGTAGACTCAGTGTCTTATGACGGTGGCATTAACACTGAGATATCCGCAATAACATTGGGTACTAAGAAATTTGATGCCATTGTTAGTGAAATTTCAGAAATAGCTGTCGATGATATTACGGGATGTCGATTGGTGACGTCAGAGGAACTAGCTAAAGGCGAGATAAAAAAAGGAGATATTCCTTGTTTTGTTAAATGGACTGCATTGCCTGAAGGGATTACTGGTATAAACGATAAAGTTTCAGGGATATTCCAACAATCTGGTACTCAATCATTAGAGTATTCATTGTTTGGTTTTAATGGCAATGCAATAACAGAATTTGAAATATCAAAAGGAAAAATTGATTTAACAGTCAATGAGCCGCCTAAACCTGCTATCGACGATGTAACGACTAGGTTAATGAGTCAAGTCTCTAGTGGCTTTGAAATGTACAACTACAGTAAAGATAGTCAATTAAGTTATACAACCGTACTGGTCAAACCAAGAACATACATTCAAAAGGTGACCATTGATGATATCGGAACATGTTATGTATCAGTTGGCGCGTCGTCTTGTACAATTTATAGCAGCGTGGCATTTACGAAAGACTTAGCTCATCTTCAATTTGACAGTAACTATAAAATTATAGCGAACAGTAAAATTGGTGGTTGGGATGAAGCCAATTTAATCACTGAAGATTGGGTTATTCATCATGACTTTCGGGGACCGAATATCGCGTTTACTAGTTTCAATCCAATATTAGCCAATGATCCTGTCGTTAATTCGGATTTAGGCTTTACTGTAGCGATTGCGGGTGGGCAGGGTGCCGTTGGAGTCAGTAACTTCCGATCTGAATTAGTGAATACCGATACTTGGTGGAAACCTTCACGCGTAGAATTAGTTTTTACGGCTAAAGAGGGCACTCAAAGTGTCAGTACCATTATGGTTGATGGTAACGAAATTACGTTTGATATTCCCAATAGCACTGCTGATTCAAAAAAAATCACTAATATCTCGGTTATCAGTGAGAGTTTTGCGAGTGCTTATCCATTTGAAATGACGTCTTTGACTCCCGGTGAGTACAATGTTCAAGTTATTGCGAAAGACACTTACAACAATGAAACGATAGAAACCTACAATAACGTTGTTGTGGCCAGACCGATACCGCAAATAAAGGTGATGCATAAAGGACGATCTATCGAGCAACTTTCAAGTGCTCAAACTGTCAATATGTTAGATGATTTAACGATCGTTGCTCACAATGGTGTAGTGGGTGAGTCGAAAATAACGAGCATTAAAATCGATGGTCGAGAAGTAATAACAACAAACAATGATACCTATTTCAAAAAACTTACTGGTGAGGGCTTTGATCTTGAAGCTAACTCATCATATGTTCTGGAAGTAGAGGCAGAAGATAAAGAGGGGCATGTTGCCTCGCTATCTTTACCCTTTAATTATTTACAAATGACCTTTGGCATAAACCATAAACCAGTGACTGTCATTCAAAAAGTGGAAGATGTCGCGCTTACTGTTAATCGTACTCGCGGGATCAGATGTGATTTGTATGGAACGAAAGCTGCTGCCGCATTAGCATCAAATGACAATAATTATGCTTGTTATATTGAGTGGTCAACTTTACCTCCCGGGTTAACGCCCTCTGTCGCCACATATCAGTCTAAATTATCTGGAGCCGTCACAGAGTTAGGAATGAACACTGTCACATATAATGCCTATATTGTGAATAAGTCAGGCCGGGCGGCTAAGGTGGGTAGCGAAACCGTAACTTTTGAAGCGATTGAGCCATTGCCATTGGAAATAGCATTAGACGACAAACTGAAATTAAGCGAGGGAGTTTATAGCGTTTCAATCAATGACACTTTGTTAGGTCGATACAGAGGTCAATCTAGCCGAGCTCATGTTGATGTTCGTTTAAGTAATGAATTTGGAGATGAGAAGCTTTATAAACACAACCAATTACCGTTTGGTGAAACTCAAACATTTTCTGCTTATGCGGAACGGTTGGGTGATGCGGTGTTGTGGGATAAGACACAGTACACATTAAAGGCAAATTATCGGTTGGCTCCTGAATTAACTGCTGAACAAAAGTTTGACTTAATTGTTACGCCTCACCCATACATGCAGGTCTTAATGGACTTAGATAGTCCCCAATATACGTCAATAGACACGATAAATGCGACGATCTCATTAGGTCTACGTAATAATATGACGGGGTTGTTTGAGTACGATCAAACAACAATGGGAACCGGTTGGGATGTATATCTTGCGTTTAAAAAAGGGAATACATTCGAACCTATAACCGAATCAACTTCAATAGACTCCACAGGAAAAGGCTTAATAACGCTAGACGCCAATATTATATTTGAGCGTAATCTCGCTATTTATGCCATAGCTAAAGCCCAATCGCCATATCCAGATATAGCTATTGAGAGGGTATCAATACCTAGAAGCATTACTGTGGTAAAAGGTTCGGCTGTAGATGGCAAAGTTGTATCGAGGTTGGTTCAATCAAGAGTGCCGGCTAACTTTGATATTCGTTTTGATACGGATTCATATGATGATTTCAGGGTGTTGGGTGATATTGAATGGCAAAAGCAAGATTCATCAGGAAACTGGCTGGCTGAGCCAAGCTTTGATAACAAGCAATATATATCCATTAAATCAACAAGTCCTGAAACAATTAAAATCCGAGCGTTAGTGACTAATAAAGAAACGTTGGTTCAAACCCATTCAGACGAAGTCACATTGATTAGTTACGATGTTCCTACGCTTAAGATAGATGGTGCTAGTCAAGCTATATCAGGACAAGATGTCCTATTATCAGCGCTCGATAATGGTGAAACACCACCATCGGATGCCATTGTGGAATGGTCCCTTGATAACGGTGAAACATGGGAAGCTGGTGGATTGACATACGATATGGTCGTGGGAGAAAGCGCCCTGAAAATTAAAGGTCGTATGAAATATGCGAACACGTCAGTCGATATTAAAGCGGGTCAATGGAGTGAGGCGACCAAGTATATTTCGGTCACTAAACCAAAAGCCTTGATTGTCAATGTTGTGAAGCCCAATCTTGTTGAAGTGGGTACTGAGATCGAACTGAGTTTGCAAGTCGCTAACCAATTTGCAGCAACAGGGGTGCCAGTACTTTCTGAATGGATAATGCCAGATGGAAGTACTATTTCGAATGAATCAACTATCAAGTATTTAGTGAAAGAAGAAGATTTAGATAATTCGAATAGACTGAATCTGAAAGCTAGAGCGTGGCTAGAGGGATATAAAGACGTCACATTAGGCGAATCAAATGTAGTAATGAATTCATTTAGTTATTCGTTCCCAACAGATGATCAGTTAAGTCTGTCAATAAACAATAACGTTAAGTTCGTACCATCAACAGGGTTCGCAGTCTTAAACATTCCTTATATCAATGCTCCAGGAGTGAAGTTCTCTTATGATTGGATGTTTGATCAAGAAGCAATTGAAAAAACGTCTGGGTTTGGTAAATCTATGAACTTCAGAGTGTTAAAGGCCGGAGTACATAAAATCACATTGGCTTTTTCAGATAACCGAGGAAACTTTACTTATATAGATGGTTTTGTCGATGCAATAGAACCTGAACCATTGGAATTCAAAGTGACTGAAGTTTTCTCAAACAGATATATGAGATCGCCATTAACCATATCACTGTACCCAAGTGTTAAAACAAGTCACCCATATGACTTCATGAAAGAATTTGTATGGACAATTAATGGTGATACTGGAGAGCCTTCAAGTCGTGCTATTGGTGTTTTTGATGACCTTGAACCGGGCCATTATGACGTTGAATTAAACGTAACATCGAATTTTGGTCAACAAGGCAAACATGTAATGTCATTTGATGTTAAACAAAACCAAGCGCCTGTATGTGAACCTGTAGTAAGAGAGCAATACGGTACTCATATTGTTGATGCAAACTGCAAAGATAGTGACGGTACTATTAGTTATTATCGCTGGGTTGTTAATGGCACTATTTTCAGTCCATATGGTGCACAAGTTCGATTTAGTGAAAATGATTTCCCATCAGCCACGATCGTAATTGAAGCCGTAGATGATGCGGGAGCAAAAGGAATCGGAAACGCCAGTTTTTAGATAAAAGTAAAAAAACCAAAAACCGTCAATATTTCTTAAATATTTGGCGGTTTTTTTATTTCAGTGTCCCAAACGGCACCTGAGTTGACATGGTTAGAAATTTTTATGTTTTAAAATATTGTTATTCAAGATTATTCATGAAGGAATAAAAAGTTGAGACATGCTCTGATTAGTTTCTCTCTTATTGCTGCTGCCATATTGCTTATAGCATCAAAATTTACATTGGCTGTTCCAAGTCAAGATTACTCTTGTTTATATGCGAGTTATTTCCTAGTTGATAAGCAAGCGGTAAATATTCAGCGAGAACGCTTAGTTGCATTTAAGTTGCCAAGAAATACGCCCTACTTTGCAAAAGGTACACGCTGGATTAAAAAATTGGTGGGAATGCCCGGTGACCATATTGTCGTCAATATTGATGCCGTTTTAGTAAACGGCAAGGCCTATAAAAACAATATGAATCTACTTCTAATGAAAATTGATGCAACCGAAGCCGAAGTGACCAAAGAGTTTTATTTAGCAGATGATCAATATTTTTTAATTGGTGAAACCCCGTTGTCATATGATTCGCGATTTTGGGGAACGATACAAAGAAGCGACATGATTGGAGATGCATATGCAATGTTATAGAAAATTCTTGTGGCTAGTATTAGTTCTCGTAAGTGGTATGGCCAATGCGAACCAGATAGTTGAAAAACCTATTACTACTGAGAAAGCATTAAAAATGGCTGAAGATAAAGGATGGTTAGATGGCTTGAATCTGTCTGGTGAAAACCAATCATCTTCGAAAGACGTGGAGCAATTTCTAACGAATGCCCAAGCTCAGATCAAAGACATCACAGATGATTCGTTAACCGTAACAACTCCACTTGCTAAGCCGACATCAGTGACCTTTATGTTCGTCAGTTTATCCATGCCCCGAGCCTCGTTAATAGATGCTTTTAAGAATGCCGCAAAATCAAAAACCACGGTATACATTAACGGTATGTTTGAAAACGATAAAAATATCTTAGATACCATGGCTCGACTGCAAGCAATGACACAAGACATGGTGTTAAAACCTACCGTAAAATTTGGTCCTTCATGGTTCAAGATGTACCAAATACACCGAGTACCAGCGTTGGTTTATGACAATAGTAAGAAACAAATAAAAATGATGGGTATGACTCAAATGCCTTTTTTCAATGAGAAAGTGGCCACTGTAACAACAAGTACAGATTTTGGGGCGTATGGGGCAACGTTTCCAGTCAAAGAAATATCGTTAATTGAACAAATAAAACAACGAATGAGCGAGCTGGATTGGGAAGCAAAGAAGCAAGCAGCTACTAAAAATTATTGGAAGAAACGCCCTACATTTAATTTAAGCTTGGCGGCTGAAAATCACACTTATTACATCGATCCTACCGTGACCATTCAACGTGATGTCGTCAATCGCGCAGGCGTCGTGCTTGCTAAAGCGGGAACAAAGTTTAATCCATTAGCTCAAATGCCAGGCGCATATCTAGGTCTTTATATCGTAGATCCATCAGATAGCTTACAGCTAGCTTGGTTAGATAAGCATCTTAATTCGTTTGATTATCGGGACCAAATTATTGTCACTCGACTTGACGAAGTAAAAGGGTGGGACCAACTCTCTGACCTCAGAAAGCGGTATAAGCGGGATATTTTTCTCCTTGAAAAAGAGTTGATCACCAAGTTTGCACTTAAATCTGTGCCATCGGTTGTCTGCATGGAGAAGAACTACATCAAAGTCAGCGAATTTAACGTGAGAAAATAATATGAAACTAATTACATTAGGGTTAGGTGTCGTTGCTGGCATTTATTTGAGCTTAGAGTACCCCGACGTTGCAATGCAAGTATTAAACAGTTTTATAGATTTTATTAATTGGTTGTCTTTCTATGTCGCATCGATGTTGAGAGGAATTTAACAATGAAAAAATTCTTCATTACCATCTTAACTATTATGACTGTAATGTTTAGTGCCACTTCAAATGCGGCTACCACTGACAACATATGTAAAGATGCCGAAATCTGGACCAAGATAATAGACCAAATCTGTTGGAGTTGTTTTACAGAGGGTTTTTCGTTAATGGGGGTAGGGAAAAAGCCCGATGGGGCAAGCGATAACAATCCATTTTGTATGTGTAACGACAATATCGGCGTGCCCTATGCCGGAACCAAATTGTCGTACTTTGCGCCGATGAGACTGATTGAAACTGTAAAGTTGCCATGGTGCACTCCCACTTTAGGGGGGATAACACTGCAAGATGATTTTGTCGGGATGGGAACGGTAAAAGCAAAAAAAGGCTCTGGGTTTTGGCATAGCCATTATTTTGCATTTCCACTAATGGAAATGTTGGAAATTTTATATATTGATTGTCACCAAGATGGCTATATTGATTTAGATTTAATGTATCTATCCGAAGTTGACCCAACCTGGAATAACGATTTACTCGCCTTATTATTGTCACCAGAAGCAATTTTGTTTGCTACGCCATTGGCACAACCATGGTGTGCGAGTGATTGCGCGTTAATTTCTGCAGATTCGGCACCAGAATCGACGTTTGGGTGTGCTGGGTGTGATGGTCATTTATATCCATTCACGGGCAACATTAAAGGTCAAACTGATAATGTCGCGCAAACCAGTTTAATTGCTCAACGTATGATTAGTTCACTTCATCGTAAAGGGTTATCCAAAAAAACGATGGGGGATGCCAATGTCTGTGAGGCTCATGTGGCTCCATTTACCCCAAGATCACAGTATAAATTCAGTATGGTTTACCCGAGAGCCGAAGCTGATGCGCAAACCGATACGGGCAGTTGTTGTCACCCAATGGGCCAGTCCACAAATTTATGGTGTTTACCCGTCGGTGGGAGAATGAGGCCTGGATTTGAGGATGCGGTTTACATGCTTTGGCAATTCAAAGAATGTTGCCTGACATTAGGAAGTGGGGATTAGCAATCAATGATTACTCAACGTTTATTTAAACTCGTGTGTGTGTATTTCTCATCTATTTGTATGCTGGGTGGAGGGTTGCATTGGGCGTTTTTCTTTACGATATCCGCTCAGGTTGTGTCGTTCGATGTATATGCCTTGGATGATCTGAAAGACAAGTTAGATGCAAAGTTTCAACTAGACACGCCGAAAAACGTTGATGGTACTGATATCTATCAGAAGATTATTGAGAATAAAGATAAAGGGCCAATATCGACTCATGATATTGAGGCTGAAATTTTGAGTAGACCTGCAGGTGCCGGCACGACTGTTGATACTTCACAATACGATGACATAGATTTTCATAGAGAATTTGAGAAGTACATGGGAGAGGGATTAGCGGGCGATACGCCTACAGCACCAACCATGACTAATGGCAATATAGATGTTGAATATTATGAAAAATCAGGTGTGACATTGACCCGCGATGACGATGGCAATCTGATTGTCAATGAGGTGCCTGAATCTGAAAGAGGAACTAAAATAAACGGCATTAAAAGTAGTGAGGCATTCACCAATCAGCAACAACGCTCAGATGAATCATTTAATGCACCAAGTAATTACGGGGATGAAGACGCGTATATCGATGACTTGAAGGTGCAATATGACAACACATCAGATGGTAAAACGGTTAGTTCTGAGGCCTATAGAGCCATTATAAAGAGTAATGTTGATAATCCCGCGCCGAAAATTCAAAGTAATGCTTATTATTTTAACGAAACGAATAACGCCATTAGTGATGCTAAAAATGGGGAAGGTATTTGGTCACAATCATGTGTAGATGAAACGACAACTGAAACAGAGCAAAGACAAATTCCAGTGTGGGAACCAAAAGTATGCCAAAGACCTAATCATCAAAATAAAAACTTTTGCGAAGTAACGCGAGTGTTAGAGAAACAATCTGACTTAGTTAAAGTGGGGTTTAGGGCGCAATTTGCATACTCATGGGGTAACAATTTAAGCGTGTCAGTTAATTTTGCTGACGGCACATCTCAACCAATCTCACCATCAGACCCTGAAATGTCATCAGGGACAGTAGAATATGCGGCAGAAATTGGACAAGTCGATTATTCATTTTTTTGTGGTGCAACATCCTCTCACGTTAGATTCATTGAAGCATCTAATTGGGCTCAATCCCCATTAGGACAAAAGCGAGACGACTCTATTGAGACAGAAATTATTCAAGCCCCAAGTTGTGCCAACGGGCTAGTGGGTATCTTTAACGTTAGAGATACAAGAACAGAGGGTAAAGATGAATATGATTTGACCGGAGATTTCTCTTTTGAAATTCAAACTTCAGATTATAAGGAGGTTTATACAGAGTTCCCTGCAGGTTGTGCATCAAGTGTTGGATGGAAACCTGGCCCATATCCATGCGAAGGAGATAATTGTTATGACTCGGGTTATGAGAAAAATAACTTCTGTACATTTGATGAGTGGGAAATCGTTGATCAAGGTGTGAGTGATTATCCTCAGTGGGTAATTGAAAATCTTAAACAATTATATCCAAACGACCCAAACCCAGCTGCTTTATACGGTGGCGATAAAGACTTCGAAAATCAATATCATGTCGCCTCGTGGAAAATTAACGCCAAAAATTACAGTTGTGACCCACTAAAAGGTAATGATTATTGTGTTCAGGTATTAAATCCAGTGACGGAAGAAGTTGAAGAAAAATGCTATAACTATCAGGAGTTTAAAGCCTTAGATGGCTCATGCGCTCAATATGAGACTAACGACCGTTGTGAAAAAACTGCGGAAAGCTGCGGTGAAGGATGGTATGACGAAGTAAATGATATTTGTTATATGTATACAGATAATTATCGCTGTGATGTATCAAAGCCATTTGACGTGACCAAAACCACTACGACAAACGTGTGTGCTGGAATGCTCCCGTGTATGGGAAATGATTGTGCTTATGGTGAAGAAGAAACCAGTGATGATTTTGAAAAAGCCGTATTAATGGCCTCAATTGCACAAAATGTTGATGATGATGCTACCTGTGCATCAGAAGACCCTGATACGTGTGAAATATTTCCCGGAGAGCGAGAATATTGCTCATGGGAATTATCTGGCATGGGCAACAATTGCTGTGAATCGCCATCAGGCATCAATTACTTAGAAATGGCGGCAATGGGATACAAGATGATGCAAAGCGAGACATTCAAAAATGTTTCGTCCTCATTATCAGGTGGGGTAACAGATCAAATTGGTGGGCTCTATACCGATTTCACTTCAATGCTGGTGGACGGTTGGAATTCTGGTGCAACAGCGGTTGTTGACTTTGCCAGTTCGGTAATGGGTGACCCTGAAGTGATGCAAGGCGTAGCAGACTCGTTGCAAATTGGCGCTTCTGAAGCAGCGAAGAAAGGTGCGATAGATGGGTTAATGCACGAAATGGAACAACAGGTATTTACATTTTTGAATGATTTATTACCTGATGCTCTTGCTAAGATGATGTTTCAAGAGGTGACTTCAGAGACTGCGAAGGAGTTAGGTGCTCAAGTTGGTGATACCGTATTGAGCGATGGTGCAGCACAAGTCATGAGTATCCTCAGCTTTGTTGGCATGCTTTATACTATTTATAATATGGTTAAATTATTAGCTAATCTGCTTACTCAATGCGATGAAAATGAACAAGATATGGGGGTCAAATTAGCCCAAAAGCAATGCTTTGCCGTTGGTGAAGCTTATTGTGCGAAAAAAGTGCTAGGAGTGTGTTATCTGCGTCGTCAAGATTGGTGTTGTTATTCTTCCATGTTGTCCCGAATTGTTGCAGACCAAGGGTCGAAGCAGCTAGGCAAAGACATGTCAACTTGCCCTGGATTTACCATACCTGAATTTGGTCAAATCGACTTTGATCAATTGGACTTATCTGAGTGGTTATCTACTATGTATGAAGCTGATATTCTATCTACTTCTGGCTATGATATAGATCGATTAACTGGCACCGGCCGAATGTTTGGTAATACAAAGTGTGAAGGTAGTGATGACCCAGATTGTACCGAAACGGAAAGAAAGAACGCCGAAGAAAGAGCGAGCGAGCAATTTACGGATGATGTAAGCGACACAACTAATCAGTTAAAAGAGACGTTTGACCCTGAACAGATAGATTGCTCTATCTATCCAAGGCCAATGATTTGTGACATTAGAGAATAAGGGGCTTTTTACTAAAAATAGTTATCTACTTTGAAATTAACTTTTCTTAAGTTATTAATAGACATGAAACTTTCAACTTGGTTACTAGGTTTTATAAAAAGATATGCTTTTCCATTATGAGTTACAAATGGAAATGTGCTTTCGAAGCCCTTTGGGTAAAAGGTGTAATATTCAGTTGATGAATAAAAGTCATAAAATTGTCCTGTAGACATTTTAGAAAGACCAATTACGGCGAATAATCCTTT
The DNA here is from genome assembly GCF_014164185.1 of Shewanella sp. SG44-6. Taxonomy (NCBI): domain Bacteria; kingdom Pseudomonadati; phylum Pseudomonadota; class Gammaproteobacteria; order Alteromonadales; family Shewanellaceae; genus Shewanella; species Shewanella sp. SG44-6. The sequence continues at coordinate 17,923 of NZ_JACJER010000057.1, forward strand.
TTTACCATCAGGTGTAGAAGTGCTTATGTTGAGTAATTGTTTCTCGGCATAACCACCAAATACACATTCATCATCATTAGATTTATCTCCAATAGCCTTCAGATATGTTGAGCAAGGTTCGCCTTTGAAGTAAAAATATTTATAGTTATTTGTTTTATTCACTTTAGTTTTTAAAAATGATAATTCAAAATTATTTAAAATAGTATTTTTTATATCTAAATCTACTTTCTCAAACACTCTATTTATTTCGCTTTTAGAAGTGTCGCTAATCGGCATATATGCAATACCGTACACACGATTCAACGGGGCGTCAGCCGTGTTAGTTCCAAGCATACTGAGCAATCCACCACCGAGGCCACCGCCAAATGCAGCACCAATAATGCCATCAGCGGCATAATCTAAAGTGCCGGGAGTCGTGTCGCTATTTTTAGGCGCATCGGTATCGCGTAAACCATTATGAAATCCTAAACTGCCATCAACAACATTCATAGCAAAACTCATATTGGAGTCATAAACAAAATCATCATTGCTCTGAGCCGTGTAGGGGTCGGTAGAAGCACAACCAATCATCATGCTTGTTAACATACCGAGAACTAATAGTTTTTTGTTTAACGCATTCATTAGGTTAAGTCCTTATCTTTATTTGTTATGTATAGCTTAACACCAGTTAGAAATGGGGCAACCATGACAATCACAGTCTACACAATTGGCAATTCCCAGTATTGAAGAATATTTTTGAAGCAATATTAATAAAATACCAAAAAAAATCTACGAAAATCGATTTAAAAGTCCGAATGAGTCTCTGAACCTAAAAGAAATGAAAATGTTGTCTGATATTATTGCATCACATTCACTAATATTTAGGGTAAAGCTGTGAGTTTAAGTGTTGAGCAAGCTGGCGTTATTGCGAGTCAAGATAATCATAACCTTGTTCTTGCCCTGCCAGGGGCAGGCAAAACACACACAATGATTTCATTCATAAGTAACCTTGTTCAAAATCCTGCCAATAAAGTTATTGCTTTAACATTCACACAAGCAGCCGCCGCAGAGATGAAGGCTAGGGTGGGTAAATTGGTTCGAGGGCAAAAGCGAAAACAAGTATTTGTATCGACATTCCACTCATTAATATGGAGCCAAACGAAAAAGCATCCAAGTTTTAGTGGCCGGAAGTTGTTAACTGGAGCCAGTGCAAAAAGGGTATCGGATTTTATTATTGAAGAATACAGAAGATTATTGAGTATAGGCGAAGATGTCTATGTCAATGTTTATGAAACGCATGATAAGCATGGCAATGAATATGTCGAGCCCAAATTAAAAGCCAAAAAACTAAAGTTTAAAACGATCAGCAACTTGTTATTGAAAGAGTTAAGTGTAACCCCATTCCATGACACGATAAGTTTTGATTTTGAAGATGAGTTTCCAAAAGGCATTGAGCATTTCTATACCTACTACTTGAATAAACTTGCGGCGTTAAAATATTGGCCGATGGATATTATGTGTGTGGAGATAACAAAAGCATTGTTAGTTGGGGATATTGAGCCCATAGATAGCACACAAATTATTGTAGATGAATTTCAAGATACAGATTTAGTGCAATACTCTTGGGTTAAGTGTCATGGGCTTGGTGGCGCAATGATTACCTGTGTGGGTGATGATGATCAATCAATCTACAGCTTCAGAGGGGCCCTTGGAGTGGCGGGAATGCGAATGTTCCAAGATGATTTTAACGTCAAATTTCATACGTTAAGCATGTGCTACCGATGTGGTAGTGAGATATTAACTTCAGCCGGTGCCGTTGTTGCGCAAAACAAAGACCGCATTGATAAAGAAATGAATTCAGGATCGACAGATGAGGGCGAAGTGTTTTTCCATGGTGTTCAAGATTTGGACGAAGAGCATGAAGGCATTTTAGACATGATAAATGAGAATGAAGATGAATCAGTTGCTGTGCTTGCTAGAACAAATGGGGAGCTTGACGTATTAGAAGCGTATTTAAAAAGTGAGAATGGTATTGACTGCACCCGATTAAATAGTAAATCGATCTGGGAAAGTGATAATCTCAAAGTGTTGTTGAACTTTTTTTGTTCAATTATACAGTTAAATACCACAGCCCATTTAATTCCAAGCTTGGTTTATTTGAGAGAATCCCAAGAACAAATCGTTCAGATCAATCAATCACTAGATGGCTTAGGCTTTGGTCACTGCAATACTCACGAGTGGTCGTTGCAACCAATAACGATTAGTTTTCATCAAAAGTGTCAACAGTATTGGCACCTATCTACATGTACCGATGAAGAAGAAATTCGGATGTTTATTCATGATGTTTGTAATACATTAGGTGATTACTTGGGGAAAGGTATCCAAGACTTTAAATTGACTTTTATTGAAATTTTGCATGGTATTAATAGGGAACAGTTGGTCGATAAACTACAATGGATAGAGGACCAGACTAATCAAAAAAGTAAAAAAAAGGCAAGTTCTGAACTTCCTGTACTCACCACCTTTCACGGCTCAAAAGGCTTAGAGTGGGATGTAGTTTGGTTGAAGGGATTGGATGAAGGAAACATTCCTCATAAAATGCCTGGGACTATTATGAACGAGGAAACAATTGAAGAAGAGCGGCGTTTGCTTTATGTGGCGATGTCCCGAGCGAAAACAAAATTGTATCTTTCATGGTTGGGTACGCCCTCAAGATTTTTAACTAATGCTTTTGACGTTGAGAATTTTATATAATAAATTGTGATCAAAAGCATTGCAGCATTAAAGCAAATGTAGTAAATTTTTATCCGTTATCTATAAAGTAGATTACAAAAATAACATGATGTAAAACATCATAAAATATTGAGCCTTGCTCATATCAATCCCAATGAAATATCGATGTAATATACATCTCCCCATTTTTGTAATTTTTAATTAATTATGAAAATAATCCCAAATTAACAACCAAAGTTTGCCTCTAAGACCTCGCTTTGTATTAGGTCGGTGCAGGTGGTTTTTGCTTGTTGATTTTTCTAGTTTCCTCAATCGTTTATCCTCATTTTTTTAATTTTTACCTAAATAGGTAGACCTTAAAGATTTTAGTAAACGCATGTCAGCTCACCATGGGAAACCCGAGCGGTTAGTTATTTTTCGAAGTAATTAATGTCAAATGTGTAAATTTTCCTAGAAAACATTACGCATTTTCCTAAACAACCCCCTAACTAACAACCCCACCCCTTAAGGGAACAAATATCCCTTTTGGATCATTGTGTTCTCTTAATTTAACCGTCCGGAGGACACATTTATGTCAAAATCTACTTCAAGCGATATGATAAACCCTGATTCAGAAATTACTAAAGTAACTCAGATTCAGTTTTTTATTCTCATGACTAGATTCGAACTAAGCAAGTTACGACATAAACTAAGAAACTTACGATTTGACTGCTACCCCACCTCTCGTTCGCGCTTCGCGCATAACTCGCCAGACAAGCTGGAAAGGAAGGGGATTCCCAATTCAACGAAACCTGCCGGAGTGCATTAGATGCAAACAGGACTGACAGTCTCTCCAAGGGCTGACACCGCTAGACCCGCGGCCAAAATATTCCGCGCCGCGTTAATGTCGCGGTCGTGGCTTGTTTTGCACTCGGGGCATTCCCAAGTACGGATATTGAGCGGCAATTTCTTCATCACATATCCGCAGCAATTGCAGCGTTTGCTCGATGGATACCATTTGTCGATGCCGACCAATGTACGACCTGACCAAAGCGCTTTGTATTCCAGTTGGCGTACAAATTCCGACCAACCTGCATCACTGATGGACTTGGACAAGTGTCGATTTTTGACCATGTTTTTTACGGCTAGCGTCTCAACAGCGATAACTTGGTTTTTGTTAATCAACTGAGTTGAGAGCTTGTGCAGAAAGTCTTTGCGACTATCTGTAATGGCGGCGTGGACTTTGGCGACTTTCAGCTTGGCTTTGCCGCGATTTTTAGAGCCTTTCTGCTTCTTGGCTAAACGGCGCTGCAACTTAGCCAGTTTCGCTTCGTATTTGCGGTACGTGTTGGGCGCTGCAATTTTCTCGCCAGTCGAGAGGATTGCGAAATGCGTTAGTCCTAAATCAATGCCGACCTTGCCCGTTACTTCGGGCTTGGCCTGTACACCATCGTCACACAGGAGTGAGACAAAGTACCGTCCAGCCTTATCTTTCGACACGGTAACAGTGGTGGGCTTGGCGGCCTTAGGAATTAGGCGTGACCAAACGATGTTCAGCGGCTCGCTCATTCGCGCTAATTTCAGCGTCGTGCCATCCCACTTAAACGCGCTGGCGGTGTATTCCGCTGCTTGCTTGTCGTCCTTGCGTTTGAAGTTGGGGTATGCAGCACGTTTGGCAAAGAAGTTGCTAAACGAGGTTTGCAAGTGGCGTAACGCTTGCTGTACAGGGACACTGCTCACTTCGTTCAACCAAACAAATTCAGGTTGTTTTTTCAGCAAAGTGAGTGCGGCTGATGTTTCGTGATAGCCGACGCGCCTTTGTTCTTTGTACCAAGCGTCAGTACGCAAACGCAGCATGTGGTTATAGGCAAAACGCGCACAGCCGAACGTCTGAGCAAGGATGGTTTCTTGTTCAGGTGATGGGTAAAACCGAAATCGGTAAGCGCGTTTAATGTCCATACACGGATTATATACTTTGTGTGAAACCAATCAAAGAGAATCGCAATGCAAGGTCAACAACAAGGCCGCTTCGCTGCCGCCCCTTTCACTCCCCGCCCTGAAGGGCGGGGAGTGAAAGGGGCAAATCTGATAAAATAAAAATTTTTTAAACCTATATCGTTAATTTAATAATTTACTCACCCAATGGGACACATTTAATCCCTTGGGATAAGTGTGTTCATCTTTATTGTCCAGGAGGACACACTTATGGAAATCGTAATCATTGCTTCATTAATCATTCCTGCAATCATCATTCACAAAATTATCGTACAACCACTCTTATGGGGGGTTGTTCGTTAATGTGAATTTTGAAGCTAACACTAAGGTTTACCCATTTGTGTAACCTTTTTGTTGGTCTCTTCAAATGCTCTTTTACAAGGGGAATTCGATGAGACCAACAAACTTAAAGGGTGATTAGTATGGAAATTATTATTGTCTTAGCGATGGCGGTTCCTGCATTGATTATAAACAAAATTCTTGTACGTCCATTCTTATGGAATGTGATGGGAAGTTAATTCACTATAACGTTTAGTGGCGGAGATTATTCTTCGGCGTTGAAATTACGCGAGTGGCGGCGGTGGTGTCGTCACTCAAATTAACTAATCAAATCAAAAACGATTTGCGAGTCGATTTCGCTTTGACAAGTTCCTCAATCGTTTATCCCTATTTATTAATTTTTTAAGCCTCTTTTGGCTTTGAAATTAATTTTTATATAAACGCATGTCAGCTCAACATGGGAAACCCGAGCGGCTATTTTCAGAAATGATGATAGTGACCGACATTATTAATATCTAAGCGATATAGATGATGTGAGAGCCTTTGGCTAACTACCCCCATAGGGAAGCATTTTCCCATTGGGGGAAACGTGTCTTTTCTATGGGTTAACTATCTTATATGGAAGGACACATTATTATGAACACTACAACTCAACCAGCTCGTCAAAACTCTCTCGTTTTCACTGGCAATGTTTCACAAGTAAAACCCATTCAGGGCGGTGCATGTGCAATCTCGTTAGCGTATAACGAAGGTTCGATGGTTAATGGCCAATGGGAAACGAAAGATACACTGTTTCTCGAAGCTTATATTCCTGCGAAGCTCAATTTTCAACCTAATGTTGGTGATAAAATGACAATTTCAGGATTCATGGCCGCAAATAATTACCAACCTCAAAATAGTAAAAAACGTTATGGGTCGAAAGTGGTTATTAATGAAATCGTTGAATACATAGCTAAAACCGTAAACAACGCATCACAACAAAATAACTATAACAATCCCCCGCAACAACATGCGCCGCAATATGCACCGCGTAATGCCCCGCAACGACATGCACCGCGTAATGCTCCGCAACAACATGCGCCGCAGTATGCACAGCGTAATGCTCCGCAACAACATGCGCCGCAGTATGCTCCGCAACAACATGATTCTAGACCTAATAACTCTTTTCAAAGAGGTGCAGGTTTTCAGAATTAATTTAACTTCAATCCACAGGGAAATCGTCCCTGTGGGTACGCATTCCTTGTTTAATTTTAAGGAATGCCTATGAATAAAAATTTAATCAATATAATTACTCAGGAGGAATTATTTAACATTAGCTTGTTTGGATTTACCATTGCATTGCAATTAGATCCAAGTTTCATTCAATTAGCTTTGCATCTACTTTTTATCTTGTCTTCTTTGGCTTATTTACATAGCCGTTTAGTTGTATATAAGAAGGAGGCTCAGAGTTTAACTATCTTCGCTTTTGACTTCATTCGAACTATATCATTGCCTGTTGGCCTTGCTTTTATAAGTATGGCGTTTAGTTATATGACATTTTGGCTTACCTTTATTGGTCTAAGCTTTTTTATCGTATATAGCGCAATAGTGTGGTCGTTTTGGAATGTAAAAAATGAAGATTAATTGCTTGAAATTCAAACAGTGTTAGAATGAATACATGGAGCCATAAACATGAACCCGAGTATTATGATTACAGAATCGTTTAGTTACTGGATGCCTTATGTTTCACTTGGTATTGTTATTGTTGGGGGCCTATGTATGGGAATTTACCATATAGCGACTTTTGATGAATTCAAAGCCAAACAAAAATTGAAAGACCACCAGAACTAACATATTTGCTTAACTACCCATGAGGGACACTCCCTCAAGGGGTTGTGTTCCTCAAAATTTGGAGAACACTATGAGTAACAAAACCCTATCATCTCAAGCGGCATACTATCGACGTCGCAAACAGAAAATTCTAAAAAAACTTATACAAATCCGAGATTCAGAATTTGGTGACTCAAAGTTTATAAAAACTTCGCGCCGCCTGTCTCGTACTGACTTAGAAATGAGTCAGTTGATGAATTTATGTAAGTAAACCCCATTTAGATTTTACTACCCACGCGGGAACATCACCCGTCTGGGATTGGTGTATCTCGCGGTCCTGGAGGACACACCAATGCGTAAATCCAAAAACAATTGTCAGGAACAACCATTTTGGTCACTACCTGAAACCATTCATCATATTTTAGATAAAGATATTGTTGATTCGATTCGTCGAGGCAATGAAAAATGTTCTACGATGATGATGATGGACCCACACTTTCAACACTCCACTAATCAGTATCACATTGAATGGACTCAAGATAATATTGATATGCTATTAAATGGCATGTTAATAAGAAGCCTTGAGATATTACGAAATGCGCAACCTGATAACGAATTATTTAAAGAGGAAATTATGTGGCAATCGACACCGCAGTTCGCACAAGTGTGTCGTTATGCTGGATATAACCCTCGGATAATACGGGATGAAGTTAGACATATAATGAAAAAATACGGCAAGACGGTTGAAGTTGATCAACTTGAAGAGTTTGTTCATTGGTCTAATTTTTTTGGTGAAATGTTCAAAGAAAAAATAGGCGTTAAAGTCGTGAAACAAAACGTAATGATTACACTCGTTAAGCATATTAATGAAGATTACGAGTTAGTCACAATTTTAAAGCAAATAGGCGAACTAATGGATGATCTTTATCTTGCAGGCGTCACAACTAGAGATGTTATGAATGAATATTTAGCTAACGCTATCAATTCATAACAGAGCTATAAATTAAATAACCCACTTGGGACACACAACTCCCATTGGGATTAGTGTGTCCAATACTCAGTCCTTGGAGGACACACTATGTCAGCTTTAGCAATAAACGCAACAGCACCAATTGATTACACTGAAATGGAACAAGTATCTGCTCATTTGGTATTTCCTGAGTTATTTGAACCATCAACAGTCATGTTAAAACGTCGTAAGCATCGCCACCCTGACTGTATTGCATCTAATCCGATGTATATACCAGAGTCAGAAAACGCGAAACTTGCATTAGTTTGGCTTATGGCTCCACATCAATTGTTAAGCTTGGGTTTACAAGGTCACACTGGTACCGGTAAAACGGAATTGGCGTTGTACTTGGCTGATAAACTCAATTTACCTACTTATATTGTGAAAGTTCATGCACGCATGAACCCACAAGATTTAGAGGGAAGTTATGTATTAGATGTTGAAAACAACCAAACGGTTACACGTAAAGAATATGGTCCTGCAGCGAAGGCATACATCAACGGCGGTATTTTGTTGTTAGATGAATTCGATAAAGCAAGTGGTGAACTGACTTCAGCAATGCATTTGCTCGTCGAAGGTAAACCATGGCCATTGGAAATGTTCAAAGAAACTATAACTAAGCACCCACAGTGCTTTGTTATTGGCACAGCAAACACTTATGGCACTGGTCATGATGAACGTTACATTACATCAAATCAGATGGATCAAGCCTTTTTAAGCCGCTTTATGTGGATTGAAACGGTATACCCAAATGTCATTCAAGAGTCGAAGATCCTTGAAAAGTTTGCTCCTAGGCTTCCACTTCACTTACGCAACGATATCATTAAGCTCGCTAATGCTTTTAGAGATGCGGCGCTTGGTGTCAATCGTGATGGCGATATAGAAGATCCTATTCAATGCATATTTTCTACACGGGTAGTTGTTGCTTGGGCTTATTATATTCAAGCATTTGGTGTTTTCCGTACATTGAGAAAATCATTAGATTCAGTATTTTTAAAATCGGTTAGCCCCGAAGATGCTGAAATTGTGAATGATATTGTTTCTAAGGTATTTGGAGACGATATTGATAAAACGCTTAAAGATTTACTTGCAAAAAAGTAGTTAAACCTTCAATAGCTAAAGCTTGGGACGCTATACCGCTAGGTACAGTGTTCGAAGCATTTAATATTTCATCAGAACATTGGGACGGCAAGTCAAGTTGGGCGGCTGTTTCTTTGGATGGACTGTTTATTATTGAAGGTTCGGTCGATGGTAATCGAATATTGAAAGTAAATGGCATTGTAGATTCAAAGTCTAATGTAAATATTGGATTGAGAAAAAGCTGTAGACATTTAATATGCGAAATCGTTGATGGTGAGAAACGAATAGAATTTACTCAGTATCGAGCTTCTCAAGTAACTGCTACACACAAAAAACTAAACTTCATGCTATACGTCCATCCCACAGGGAAAAAATGGGCAATCGCAGAAAACCATACCAAAGTAGTTGTAATGTTTAAAAATGACCAAACCCTTGGGCGCTGGGTTCTTTATGAGAACAATTTGATAGATTTAACAAGTGAAGCTGGAATAGCTGAGCGAATTAGAGTGATCAACAGCAAAGAAGGAAAAGGTTACAACTTAGACGGTCTAATCAACTACTCAGGTGTTATTAAGCAATAAACTCAACCCCCTTAAGGGATACATTCATCCCTTATGGGCTTGATGTATCCCTTTTTTATGTCCTGGAGGACGCAATCATGGATACATCAACAACAACTTCAACACATCAAGCCGTTACTACATCATCAGAACTTTGCTCTCGTTTAACACAGTTAGAGCGAGGTGTTTGTGTGGTTAACGTTATTTCATTAGCAGCTTGTGGAGAGAAATCTCTACCTAAAGTTAAAGTGGAACTTGACGGAGTACTGCAGGATTCAGACTCTATTAAAGGGTCAAAGATTCGCTGGTTTCCAAAAGAGCCCCTTAATTTTACAAGTAAAGCAAAACAGGCGATTGCTAGAGTATTGAGCTCTTACGGCGTTCGTTGGGGAGATATGACAATCGTGCCATTGGCAAGATTAGATGATCTTCAAAACGACATTAAAGCTATTGAGATTGATTGGGAAATGGCGTTGAACGACATGCTCGACAATTACGATTCGCTTGTGAGTGATTGGCAAATGTCGAATTTGGATGTTGCAGATATTATGCGACGTTACACAATGGACAAGGCTGAGTTTGGTGGACGCTTCAAAATGAAAATGTTACCACCGGTAGCATTTAATCCTTTGATTGCTGAAGGCGATGAAGAGTCTGCTGAAGAACTCGCAGATGATATTTTAAGTAATTTGTATGGTGAAGTAGCAAAGATGGCCAGTGACATTTACGACAAGTCATTTTTTGTCGCAGATACTAATGGTCATAAAGTTGCGCGGACTAAAGCTAATAGGCGGATTAAAGATACTTTTAAACGCTTAATCGATAAATTAGAAGGGTTATCGTTTCTAGATAACAATATCGAGAAAGTGGTAGCTCAAACCAATGTCGTTCTTAATTCAATGCCTCGCACGGGATGGATTGAGGGGGCAAATTTATCTAATTTAGCGCGCTGGACCTTAGTGATGTCAAACCCTGACATGCTTCGAAATCATGCTTCAGATAGTTTTACTTTAGAAGTAGAACCTGAATTTATAGAAGACGATTTTGGTGTACTAGGGGAATCTGTTTCTACTAGCTTAGATGAAGATTTAAGTGTGTTTGAAGCACAACAAGATGTAGTTGATACGACGAAAGTAAATGCACCGGTAGACAATTTTTCTATCGAGGGTTCCGTTGATATTGACTTCACAAATCAAGAGCCCGACCAATTAGGTTTTGGTCTAGGCTTTTAAATAACCCCAATGGGAGAACACTTACCCCCTTTGGGGATTGGTGTTCTCCAAATATTTGTCTGGAGGACACCAATGACTATACAGAATAAAGCAAAATTACTTAGGAAATATAGAAACTTAAGTAGAGTGCTTACAACCAACAATAATATGGATATCACTTTTAGCGGCACACAGGCATATCATGTACCTGGACGTATAAATCTGCCAATTGGTGATTTTAGTGATGATGATTTTATCACTATGTCGATGGGGTTTTGCGATCATGAATTAGGGCATGAAAATTATACTAATTCACATTGGTATCATGAGGCAGCAAATAGAAGTCCTTATTTAAAAGGACTGCTTAACGCACTTGATGATTATCATCAAGAACGCCGCTTAATTGCTGATTTTCGTGGAACACGATTAACCTTGAGAAAACTCGTTGAGCTTTGTAAAGAGAAAGGTATTTTCAGGGTTTTACCCGATGAAGCACCTGTTCCAATGTATGTACAGGCTTGGGTGTTATTCAAAGTTCGCAGTTATTTAGAACAACCTGTGTCAGATATTTTTAATGACACAGATAAGCGTGTTTTGAGTATTTTTGGACCAAAATTTTATACCGATATTCACTCATTATTAAGTACAGAAGTAATAGACGGTTTAGTTAGTACTGAACATTGTTTCAATGCTGCTGAATCAATATTTCAACTACTAATAGATTGGATTGAAGATAATAAAGCAGAACCAGACGATAGCGACAGTCAAAGTGACTCAAGCGATTCAGATGATAGCGACAGTCAAGATGACTCAAGGGATTCAGACGATAGCGAAAGTCAAGGTGACTCAAGCGATTCAGACGATAGCGACAGTCAAGATGACTCAAGTGATCCAGACGATAGCGACAGTCAAAGTGACTCAAGCGATTCAGATGATAGCGACAGTCAAGATGACTCAAGGGATTCAGACGATAGCGAA
>NZ_JACJER010000058.1:0-29138 GCF_014164185.1 Shewanella sp. SG44-6
GTTAGATCTCAACAGTGACACGGTACAGTATCAACCTTGGTTTAAATATTTGGTGATTGTTTTGTCTATTGTCACCTTAGTTGCCATTGTTATACTCGTGTCAAGTAGACGCTTAAATATTGAAATTCAAAAGCGCGCTAAAGTAGAAGAAGACCTAAGGTTTATGGCCAGTCATGACAACATAACGGCTTTGCCTAACCGATATATTTTCGAAGATAAATTAGCGCAAACAAGCCTAGTCCATCAGCGAGATAAATTAAAATTTGCATTGTTATCTATCAATTTGGATGGCTTTAAAGTCATAAATGATAAACATGGCTATCATGTCGGTGACAAGTTACTGCAACGTATTGCGGTGCTACTGACTCGCCATTTGAAAGATTCTGATACTGTAACGCGGTTTGTAGCAGATGAATTTGTGATGCTATTAAATCAGATTGAAACCAAAGAAGATGCTCGCCAAGTTGCGGAAAACATACTCAGCACGTTAAAAAAACCGCTGCTAATCGGTGATATCAGTATTACTATTTCTGCCAGTATCGGTATCGCCATATTTCCTGATGATTCTGATAACGCAGCCTCATTATTGAAAAAATCAGATCAGCTCATGTATCAGGCTAAAAAAGTAGGTGGCCATCAATATAAAATGAGCTAGTTTTGATTGATGGTTTTTCAGTCAGTCAATCCAGTTTATTCGCTATAGGTCTGGTTAATTGCCTTAATCTGATTGATACTTCAATGCATAAGTTTGAGTCACGGTATATAATGCCGTTTTTATCATTTTCGATTTCCAAAATACCGCTTTGTGGATAAAGGATAGAGTTCAATGCGCAGTCATTATTGTGGAGACATTAATCCGTCTCATCTAGGTCAAGAAGTTACTTTAGTCGGTTGGGTAAACCGTAGTCGCGATTTAGGCGGAGTTGTGTTTTTAGACTTACGCGATAGAGAAGGGCTAGTTCAAGTTGTTTTTGACCCAGATCTAAAAGACGTTTTTGATATAGCCAGCACATTGCGCAGTGAGTTTTGTGTTCAAATTAAAGGTGTTGTGCGCGCTCGTCCAGAAAGCCAAGTCAATTCACAAATGAAAACCGGTGCGATTGAGATTTTAGGTACGCAACTGACAGTGATTAATGCATCAGCTCCGTTACCTTTAAGCATGGATAATTATCAAAATAACAGTGAAGAACAACGCTTAAAATATCGTTATTTAGATTTACGTCGTCCAGAAATGGCCGAGCGTCTTATCTTCCGCGCTAAGGTCACCAGTTCTGTTCGTCGCTTCTTAGACACCAATGGTTTCTTAGACATCGAAACGCCGATTTTAACCAAAGCGACCCCAGAAGGTGCACGTGACTATCTAGTCCCAAGCCGAACGTATAAAGGTCAATTTTTTGCGTTACCTCAATCCCCACAGCTGTTCAAACAGTTGTTAATGATGTCAGGTTTTGACCGTTATTATCAAATCGTTAAATGTTTCCGCGATGAAGATTTACGTGCCGATCGCCAACCTGAATTTACCCAAATCGATATCGAAACATCTTTCATGTCTGCTGAACAAGTCATGGAAAAAACTGAGCAAATGATGCGCGGTTTATTTCACGATTTATTGAATGTTGATTTAGGCGATTTTCCGCGTATGACTTACGCCGAAGCCATGAAGCGTTATGGTTCTGATAAACCCGATTTACGTAATCCACTTGAATTAGTTGATATTGCTGATTTAGTTAAAGACGTCGAGTTTGCAGTATTTAATGGCCCAGCAAACGATGTGGAAGGCCGCGTAGCCGCATTACGTATTCCGACAGGCGCATCATTATCACGCAAGCAAATTGACGATTATACCAAGTATGCGGCAATTTATGGCGCGAAAGGCTTAGCGTGGATGAAGATAAATGACTTAGCTGCAGGTATTGAAGGTATTCAATCTCCTGTACTTAAGTTCTTAACTGAATCGATAGTTAACGATATTATCAGTCGTACTAATGCACAAACAGGCGATATCATTCTGTTTGGTGCCGATAAAGCCAATGTTGTTGCCGAGGCTATGGGAGCATTGCGCTTAAAAGCAGGTGAAGACTTTAAGCTGCTTGAAGGTCAATGGCGTCCAATGTGGGTTGTTGACTTCCCTATGTTTGAAAAAATTAACGGCGGGTTCCACGCTGTTCATCATCCTTTTACAGCTCCTCGTGGTATGAGTGCTGAACAGTTGGCTGCAGATCCTGCAGCAGCAATTTCAGATGCCTATGATATGGTATTAAATGGCTGTGAGTTAGGTGGTGGTTCAGTTCGTATTCACAACGCTGAAATGCAAAGCACAGTATTTAATATTTTAGGTATTGAAGCTGAAGAAGCCAAAGAAAAGTTCGGTTTCTTACTTGAAGCATTGCGTTATGGTACTCCGCCACATGCTGGTTTAGCATTCGGTTTAGACCGTATTATTATGTTAATGACCGGCGCCAGCTCTATTCGTGACGTGATGGCTTTCCCGAAAACGACTACCGCTGCATGTCCGTTAACCAATGCTCCAGGATTTGCTAACCCAGTGCAACTCGCTGAGTTAGGCATCGCCGTGGTTGAAAAGGTTAAAACAGAAGAGTAAAGCGCTAACGTTAGCCATTTGCTCGCCCTTAACAGGGGACTACATACCGAGGCTTTTGCCTCGGTACGTTTTTTACAAGTAAACGAGTTTACTTGGTACGTCCTATTGAATAGTAAGGAGATACAATGGCTGGACACAGTAAATGGGCCAATATTAAACACCGCAAAGCAGCACAAGATGCTAAACGCGGCAAGTTATTCACCAAATTCATTCGTGAACTGACCGTCGCGGCCCGCGAAGGTGGTTCAGATGTTGATGCCAATCCTAGGCTACGTGCTGCAGTTGATAAAGCCTTATCCAATAATATGACTCGCGATACCGTTGAACGCGCCATAAAACGCGGTGCCGGTGAGATAGATGGCCAGCAACTAGAAACTATTATTTATGAAGGCTATGGACCTGGTGGAACGGCGGTGATGGTCGAAACCATGACAGATAATCGCAATCGTACTGTTTCAGGCGTGCGCAATGCCTTTAATAAATCGGGCGGTAATTTAGGCACCGATGGTTCTGTTGCCTATTTGTTCACACAATCAGGTATTATTTCTTACGACAGTGATATCGATGAAGACAGCTTAATTGACAGTGCCTTAGAAGCGGGTGCAGAAGATGTTATCACCCATGAAGATGGCTCTATCGACGTTTTTACTACGCCAGAGGCCTTTGGCAAAGTCAAAGATGCACTTGATAGTGCGGCTTTTGGGGCGGTTCATGCTGAGGTGACCATGGTAGCGTCATTAAAAGCAGAGCTTGATGCCGATACGGCTGAAAAGTTTTTACGTTTAATTGATAACTTAGAAGATCATGATGATGTACAAGAGGTATATCATAATGCTGAGATTTCAGATGACGTTATGCAAGCGTTAGATAACGCATGAGGCATCAATGGCCATTATTTTAGGTGTTGACCCGGGTTCACGTATTACCGGTTATGGGGTGATCCAATGCCAAGGCCGTCAACAGATTTATCTTGGTAGTGGCTGTATTCGAACATCCGCCGATGAGTTACCGCAACGCTTACAGCAAATTTATGCTGGCTTATGTGAAATCATTACCCAATATCAGCCCGACGAGTTTGCTATCGAGCGGGTGTTTATGGCCAAGAATGCGGATTCTGCCCTTAAACTGGGCCAAGCGAGAGGTGCGGCGATTGTTGCTGCAACCTGTGCTGGTTTACCGGTTGCAGAATACAGTGCAACACAAATAAAAAGTGCCGTAGTTGGCACTGGCAGAGCTCAAAAAACGCAAGTACAACATATGGTGAAACAATTACTTAAGCTACCAGCTTCACCACAAGCTGATGCGGCCGATGCATTAGGAGTAGCAATATGTCATTTTCATACTTATCAAAGTCTTATCGCTATGGGCGGTAAAGCTAGCAGCAGAACATATGGAAGATACAAATGATAGGTCGATTAAGCGGTATTTTAGTTGAAAAGCAAGCGCCTGAAGTGGTGCTAGACGTTAATGGTGTAGGCTATGAATTACAAGTGCCGATGACCAGTTTTTATGAATTACCTGCGTTAAATCAAGCTACCATGTTATTCACCCATTTTGTGGTGCGCGAAGACGCTCAGTTGCTTTATGGTTTTATCACCAAACAAGAACGGGCGTTATTTCGTTTACTGATTAAAACTAATGGTGTCGGCCCTAAGTTGGCGTTAACGATTTTATCAGGTATGACTGCATCTGAGTTTGTATCATGTGTTGAACGCGATGATATTGCCACCTTAGTGAAATTACCTGGAGTGGGTAAGAAAACGGCTGAACGTTTAGTGATTGAAATGCGCGATAAGCTTAAAAGTTTGCTTGAAGCTTCTGCCGGTTCTGAGCGCGAGTTTATGCTACAGAGTAATTACACCCCCGCGCCAGCAGCTGAAAGCGCTGAAGAAGATGCTATTTCTGCCTTATTATCTTTAGGCTACAAGCCCGCTCAGGCCAGTAAGTCGGTTTCTGCCGCTTTTAAGCAAGGTATGAGTTCTGAAACGTTAATTAAAGCTGCTTTAAAATCAATGTTATAAGTATGATATGCATAAACAGGGTACGTAAAAATGATTGAAGCTGATCGCCTGATCCAGCCGCAAGTACAAGGTCAAGATGAACTGATTGATCGTGCTATGCGCCCTAAAATGTTGGATGAGTATACTGGTCAAGATGACACTCGTGCCCAGCTTAAGGTTTTTATACAAGCTGCGATTAATCGCCGCGAGGCCCTTGATCACATGCTGATTTTTGGCCCTCCAGGTTTAGGTAAAACAACCTTAGCAATGATTGTCGCCAATGAGATGGGGGTGAACATCAAATCCACTTCTGGCCCCGTGCTCGAAAAAGCCGGCGATTTAGCGGCCTTGTTAACGAATCTTGAAGAGGGTGATGTACTGTTTATCGATGAAATACATCGGTTAAGCCCTGTGGTTGAAGAAATTCTTTATCCGGCGATGGAAGACTACCAACTGGATATTATGATTGGTGAAGGCCCCGCAGCACGTTCGATTAAGTTAGATTTACCGCCATTCACGCTTATTGGGGCGACCACTCGAGCTGGAGCACTAACATCACCACTGCGGGCGCGCTTTGGTATTCCACTGCGTTTAGAGTTTTATAATGTTAAAGATCTTACCACTATCGTGACACGCTCAGCGAATGTGATGGAGCTTGAGATTGATCAGCAAGGTGCGATTGAAATTGCCAAACGTTCACGAGGCACACCGCGAATTGCTAACCGTTTATTACGCCGCGTTCGCGACTATGCGGAAGTTAAACATGATGGCAAAGTCACCCAAAAAGTGGCCGAATATGCACTTGATTTGCTTGATGTTGATGAGCAAGGTTTCGATTACTTAGACCGTAAACTCTTGCTGGCAATTATTGATAAATTTATGGGTGGTCCAGTAGGATTAGATAACCTTGCTGCCGCGATAGGTGAAGATAGAGAAACGATTGAAGATGTATTGGAGCCTTTTTTAATTCAACAAGGCTTTATTCAGCGCACACCTAGAGGACGAATAGCCTCCCAGCGTGCCTACGATCACTTTAGTTTGCTAAAGCCAGAATAGTCAGTCTCGATGGGTTAACGTTGAATCATTAATTTTGGTTTGTGTTTTGGGTATAAGATTAGCCCCAAATTTTTTAATCAATTGTTTATCAGCATATTATCCGCTGCATGCTATTGCAGCTAACAAAAAAGCCAGCAATTCGCTGGCTTTTGCTATTTTTACTTATCACCAATACTAAGACGTACCGTATTAACCTAAAGCTGCAGTTGCTGACTTTTTCTGAATTAATTCAATTTTATATCCATCAGGATCTTCAACAAAAGCGATTTCAGTGCTTCCGCCTGCAACCGGCCCTGGTGCTCGGGTGACTTTACCTCCTGCTGCAGTAATTGCATCGCAGCGGGCATAGATATCTTCTTCGCCAATGGCTAAATGACCAAAAGCATTACCTAAATCGTAACTGTCGACACCCCAGTTATAGGTTAATTCAATCACAGCTTGGCCTGTGGTTTCTTCGCCAAAACCGACAAAGGCAAGCGTGTACTTGTATTCTGGGTTTTCTGATTTACGCAGTAATTTCATCCCCATTACATCAGTATAAAAAGTGATGCTGCGATCTAAATTGCCTACGCGGATCATCGTATGAAGTAGTTGTGACATGATATACTCTCTTATTAAAAATTTATCTGACTGTATCAAGCTCAGATGCTAATGAAAAGTCTGGCGGTTAATACCCATAAAATTTTGCTTTAGCTCACATTTGTGAGGATATTTTTTGGGTTAACTCATAAAAAGCGTTATTCTTGCAGTATACACATTTGGAGGCAAGACAATGACTACAGAATTAAAAATGGCTTTAGGCACAACAGTTGTAATCGCAATTTGTTTCAGCGCATTTTTTGTGTCGATGTTTTAAGCACCCGCAAAAATAGATCGCTCCATTTGACCCAATGCCAAATGAACGTACAGCATGTTAATTGAGAAGTTAATATGCTGTACGTTTTTTTATAAACTCTCACAGTGCTTATGGTGCTTTGAGAGTTTATTTTTTACAAATTTTGTTTTGCAGACAACTCCCACAAGGCTTCAAAAATACAAACGCCACCGAGAGGTTTTGTCGCTAAGCACAGTTCACTGGTCCTGGAGTGTTCGATGGTTGCAGATCCGAACGTGACATTTCATCGGCTCTGATCACGCTAATTTCTGGACGCCTAACTCAGTTTGAACTGTAATATAACGACGAGAAGGGCTAACCAAACTTGTTTTCATGATGTTTTAAGGTTAATTCTACCCGTTCCAATGCTGTCATGATCATCGCCGCAATTGATGGCGATTGGTTTTTAATAAACAATGTTGACGAATGAGCCGCACATAATACTTCAGCACCGCTCCATTGCTCCGCTAGATCCGCGACCCAATGCCGAAAATCATCAGCAGCGCCTTTGCGTCGTTCCAATGTTTTCGACAGTGTCATATGAAAAGCCAATTCTGGACTTTTTAAAAAACGGAGTAAACCGGGTAATTGAAAGTACATTAACGTGTCGTCAACGTGAATGGTTTTTGACTCTTTGTGGTAAGCAAGCACCGATGAAAAATGTAGGTGCTCGTTTTTGGAAATAAAATCGACCCCGCGGGGCACTGAAAATTCAAAATCCTCTGAAAACAAAGCAGCAAACTCGTTTGAATTGGTTAACTCTGTTTGCCATGTTAGGTTGGGTAATTTATCGATATGGCGCTGCGTTCCATAGAGTTTTGCGTGTGGATAATCGCCATGTATTTTTTCAATATGCACTGTATGGAATGGATGCAAGTTAATAATCGCTTCAATGTCGACTCCATTGTTGGTCAGCGAATCGACTTGCTGTTTAATGTCGTCTTGCATTTCATAAGCGTCGAGCAAAACAAACTTGCCGTTACCGCGCTTTACTAAAGAAGCGTGTGTTCCAATATTTAGTAAACCGAAAATCTTAAACTCACCACGAATATTCCAAAACTCATCTGAAATTTTTAATATTTTGTCAGTCATAATTAATACTCATCGTTTGCTTCTCCTCAGGATAATTCACCAAGAATGATAAAAAGAGTGAAGTAAATTGTTATTTACTTCACTCTGACGGCTTATTCCCTAGTTGCTAGGCTCTTATGTTTTATCTGCTATCTAAAATAGCGACACAGAGACCGAAGAGCAAAAAGGATTTGCTGAGAAATGACAACATAAGCACTCAAGCAAGGGATCCTTCCGATCTAGCATTTTTTCCTCTGGCCCGACAATCCGTTTGAGCCCGCATGCTAAAAATCGCTCTCTTGTGTTGGCTTACAATGTAACTGGTTCAACAGCAGACCTAAGCAGCTGTGATTTTTATCATGCCAGTTTGCATCTTGCTCCTGTCCAATAGAGTGGCTTTGCGCTTACAGTGGCTGCCTAGTGGGGCGAATGATAATCTCGTTGACATCAACATCTGCCGGCTGCTCGATGGCATAAGCAATTGCTCGTGCAATCGCATCTGGGTTAATGGCCATCTCATACATTTCATCAACACCCTTGGCTGTATCGGGGTCGCTGATTTTACTGGTCAGCTCGGTCGCTACGGCACCAGGCGAAATATTGGTGGAGCGGATTTCCCCATTGCCTTCTTGACGAATGCCTTCTGATAGCGCCTTGACGGCAAACTTGGTAGCGGAATAAACGGCGGATGCCGGAAAGACCTTATGCCCAGCTACTGACGAGAGATTAATAATGTGGCCGACATGCTGCTCGCGCATGGTCGGCAGCACCGCGGCAATGCCGTAGAGAACGCCTTTGATATTGACATCAATCATTTTCTCCCATTCGTCGACCTTGAGTTCATCGAGGGGCGATAGCGGCATCAGACCAGCGTTGTTGACCAGCACGTCGATGCGGCCGTAAGCTTCCTTCGCCGCTTTGGCCAGCGACTCGACCTGAGCGCGGTCAGTGACGTCGGTAACCTGATAAATAGCTTCACCACCCTGATCCTTGATCGTGTCACGCAGCTCCACAAGGCGTTCCTCGCGGCGGGCAGCAAGCACCAGTTTGGCGCCACCTTTTGCCAGGCGTAGTGCTGTGGCTTTACCCAGACCACTTCTGGCACCGGTAATGATAACGACTTTGCTATTGATCTCTGACATGGATTTTCTCCTGTTGAAATGAATGATTGAATTTCATACGTTAACGGTTCCAAGCTTAATGTTACGCCAGAGACATTAGGGTTAGGCTGACTGCATATTCTGCGTCATACCGTCGTAACGGCCTGTAGTGGCGGCCTCCATCAGTACGTGGGCGACATCTGCTCGAGACGCCTTGGCCGATTTGTCGACATTGTCACCCAGGATCACATCCGTGCTGCGGCCCTTGTTGGTCAGTGCTACAGGGCGCAGGATCGAGTAAGTTACTCCGGAAGCCTTGAGGTATTCGTCCGCTTCGTGTTTGGCATTCAGGTAAGGGGCCATGTCGCCGGTAGGGTTGGATTGATCTGCGCCGATCGAGCTGAGCATCACGAAACGCTTTACGCCTGATTCTTTCGCTTGATCAATCAGTCGCTTCGCGCCGTCCCGATCCACTTTTTTGGTCATTTCAGGGCCGGTGCTTCCTCCTGAACCTGCGGCAAAGATCACCACGTCCATGCAGTCGCACAGGCCGGTTTCCAGGTCGGTCAGGTCACCATGGCGCAGGTCTACACCTTGGGGCAAAGAACTGGTATCCGAACTTTCGCGAACCAGCGCTATCGGCTTATGGCCCTGATCTATAAGGTACTGGGCCAGAAGCTGGCCTGTTTTACCGGTGGCACCGGCGACAAGAATGTTCATACTCATAGAGAAATCCTTAATGTTGAATGAAATGGGCGAAATTGTGGGTGTAAAGCCAGGTCAGGGCAGGAAAATCGACTTTACGTTGACGAACTCCTTGATGCCAAAACCACCGTGTTCACGTCCGTATCCGGAATTCTTGACCCCGCCAAATGGCATATTCGGATCAGCAGCCCCAAACGAATTAATGCGGATCATGCCTGTGTCGAAGTCATTGCGCGCCAGTTTGAGGGCTCGTTCCTCATCCTTTGAAAAGATCCCTCCGCCAAGTCCATAGCGGCTTTCATTAGCCAGTCGCATGGCGTCCTCATCATCAATGGCGCGGATGATTGACGCGACCGGTCCGAAGATTTCATCATCGTAGGCTGGCATTCCGGGCGTAAGATTTGCCAGCACAGTGGCGGGATAATAGGCACCCGTGCGTTTTGTCACTTCGCCACCGCAGAGGATTTTTGCACCCTTGGCGACGCTGGCGTCCACCTGCTCCTTAACTGTGTCAAACTGCTCCTGGCTGGAAAGCGGCCCAAGCTGGGTATTTTTATCCATGGGGTCACCCATGTTGATTTTTTGCATTTGAGCGACGAAAGCCTCGACAAAGGCGTCATAGACCTTATCGGTCACGATGAACCGCTTGGCAGAAACACAGGTCTCTCCGTTGTTGTAAAGTCGGCCCATAACCGAAAATTTTACGGCGGTTTCAACATCGGCATCCTCAAGCACCAGATAAGCGTCATTCGACCCCAGTTCGAGCACTGTCTTCTTTAACTCTTTGGCGGCCACAGCCCCGATGTGTCGCCCAGCGCCATCGCTACCTGTCATTGTGACACCACGGACCATTGGATGGGCTATCAGCTTGTCGCTGGTGTCGTGATCGATCACCAAAACCTGGAACAGGTCCTCGGGCAAGCCGGCCTCAATACACAATTCACGCAAACGAAGTCCGGAGCCAGTGCAGATGCTGGCGTGCTTCAGAACACAGCCATTACCTGCCATCAGATTGGCTGCCAGCACACGGATCGGCTGGTAAAGGGGAAAGTTCCAAGGCTGGATTGAATAGATGACGCCGATTGGCTGATAACTGATGACGCCGCGTTTGCCGTTGAGTCCTTGCACACGCTCTTCATCAGTCAGCGCTTCTGGTCCATTTTCAGCGGTGTAATCTAAGATCGCAGCACAGAGTTGAACCTCAACAAGACCATCTTTCAGGAGTTTGCCGGTTTCGTTGGTCATCAAGGCGGCCAATTCATCGGCATTGTCACGTAGTTTTTGACCGATGTTATTAAGATAGGTGGCCCGTTCCAGATGGGGTAGTTTACGCCATTGCAGAAATGCCCCATGGCAGGACTCAAGCCGAGCCGTCGCCTGCTTTTCGGTCATTATGTCGTAGGAATGGATTGCTTTTTCAGTCGCGGGATTAATGGTGGTGATTGTCGTCATGGTTGCTCCTTCCGAGTCTGATGGGCAAATGCCGTTGGCGCTAGCTTTGGTGTATTATCAGTCCGTTGGCGGGATCTGTCTGTTCGCTTGCCAACACTACCGCGTTGCAAACAGCGCCGAGCTCCTGCTGGTAGTGTAAAAATGGCCCAAAGAAAAAAGCACATACTTCATCGATTCAGCATGGTCTGGTGTGTTGGCTTGAGGGTCATTGAACCCTATGTTGGAACAAGTCAATCGATTAGGCAGTTAGGATTTGCTAGTGCTAGGTATCAATTTTATCTGGTCAATCGACTAAAGAGCGCTAGGCAGGTATGTTGGTTTTCCCCCTTTTCTGTAAGAATGCGGCGGCCAGAGAACAAATTTGATGGTGCTAATTCCCCAGGCGATATCTTGTTGTGAGGGGACTCGCATAGGCGGCAGTAAATTGCTTGGCGCTGAAATGAGCGGTGACGTTGGCATTGACCCACTTGCTGTAATGCCAGCAAAATAGTTTATCTTTGACCGCTTGATATGTTTTTCCTGTGTGGCAGGAAAAGATTAAGTGAACCACTGGACTCTCGAAAGTATTCAGTCCAATAATTATGTTATATGTCGGATCAGTAATGCTATATGTTGGATCAGTTATGCTATGTGTCGGATCATTAATGGCAAATGTGCGCATTCGATGAGTCAATATAAGCCTATTCGAGCGCTTATATTTACATCCCAGAGAAAACTTGAACGTCGGCTATCTCAGTATTACCGACCTTCAAGCCGCCTGGAAGAATTAGTGTACTCGTAGCAAAAGCCGATGGTCGGCTCTTTTTCCAGAACGCCAGGAGCGATCTGCCGACCTTCAACATTTTTGGCAGTCTAATTAAATTAGACCGATGCGACAAGCTGACGTTCAGTTAATGAAAGTGCCTCTAATCCCAGAGATTACTTTTCATTTTCAGACGATGATGACTTCTGTGAGTCTGCTGATTTTTCTTCTGACGTTTCTTCTGACTTTGTTTCCGACAACATAGTATTGAGCTTTTCACCGCCTTTGGCGCCAAAATCCAATGTTCTGATAGGAAAGGGAATTAAGATATCAGCTTTTTCTAGCGCTTTTTTAATTTCTACCACCGCAGTATGTCGAGCTTTCATAAAGCCAGTGTCGCCTGGGTAATCGATCCAGAACCAGACCACTAAGTTTATACTGCTGTCTGCAAACCCCTTAGCAAATACGGCAGTTTGTTCTTTTTTGATAACAAAATCACAGGCGTTTATCGCTTCTTCGATAGCTTCAGCGGCCTTTTGTGGGTCGTCTGCGTAAGAAATACCAACGGGCACTTCGATTCGCCTGACCCCTGTAACCGTATAATTAGTGAGTACGTTTCGAAATAAGATTTTATTTGGAATCACTTCTATTTGGCCAAAAAACGTTTCGACTAATGTGTTACGCAAATTAATGGTTTTTACTGTGCCGAATACATCTCCTGCCTCAACCACATCGCCAATTTGAAATGGCTTACGAATACCCATAGCAATACCAGCAATAAGATTCTCTGCCATGTCTTGAAAAGCAAAACCAAGCGCTAGGCCAATAATACCTGCGCCAGCTAAGAGTGACGTTACGGTGCCGGTTAACCCCAAAAACTCTAGAGCGATAAATAGCCCTGTCAACAACACCAGCATCTTGATTATTGATGAAAGTAGATCGGCAATTTGTTCAGACTCTAAGGCTTTATGAAGCACTTTTCGAACGACTCTACCAACATATTTAGCCAGTAAGCCAAAAAACATGGCTAAGAGAAAGGCGACTATAAAGTTTGGCAAGTGTTTAATGCCAGCTTCTAGCCAGCCTTGTAATTTTTCGTTAATTAGCTGCCAGAATTTGTCTAATACAGAGAGGTCCATTAATATTATTCCCACTATTATTTATCATCGTTCTTTAATGCAGATACAGCCCATGTATTGAGCTTTTCGAGTGTCGAGGAGAGGTAAAATAAAACGACATTTTTGACAAAATGAAAATCCATGTAGCCTCATATTTTCCATACTAACATCTCTTTACTATCCTTGAGGGAGTGAAAGTCAGCGCACTGTCGTCTATTACCTAAAAAAGCTCAGTATATGCTGCGGACAACAGAGCTTTTTACGCCGTCATCACCCGATGTTATTCTCCCAACGTTAAAGATGTCACAAGCTGAGTTTGCGCGGCGACTGGCGTAACTATGAGCACGTTGATGTTTCTCTATTTCCGAGGGGGAGTTTGGTATGATTTGTTAAGCTAAAAATATGTGTCAATAGCAATCGTGGGCTAGCAAAATATGGGAATATCGCTATTAATAAAACCAATTTTATCATTGAAAAAGAATAGGTTAGTGCAAGAAGTACACATTGTTAAGTTAAGTTAAACCTAGTCTTTTTGGTTCTTTTTCTTTAAGCCTTTGCTTCTTGAGGCAGTCCAGTTTCGCGCAATGCTTTTGTATCTTTTAATGGAGACTCACCAAAAAAACGGCGGTATTCTCGACTGAATTGAGAGGGGCTTTCGTAGCCAACTTTGTATGTTGTCGTCGTCGCATCTAAGTTTTCGGTTAACATTAAACGACGAGCTTCATTCAAACGTAAACTTTTCTGAAATTGTAGAGGCGTCATAGCCGTCACTGAACGAAAATGACTGTAAAATGCAGATTGACTCATTCCACTGTAATCGGCTAGATCACTTACGCTTAATGGTTTAAAAAAGTTATTTCTGAGCCAATCAATTGCTTTAGATATTTGTAGCTGTGGCTCTGAGTTGTGACGATTTGATTAAGCAGGATACCTTGCTCTGTTGTCAAAAGACGAAAGAAGATTTCTCTTTGAATTATGGGTGCTAAAGCTCCTATATTATCGCTCTCATCCAACAGATCTATTAGTCGAGTGAATGCGTTTAATAGCGACTCAGAAAGTTGTCCAACGGCAATCCCTTTTGTGGTCTTTTTATCGTAGGAAAACAAATTCTTATTTTCAGCAATCAGCTCTGAAATAATTTGTAGATCCAGCTCCATAACCAGCCCGAGATAAGGATGCTCATCGCTTGCTTGCATAATATTAGCAATGACCGGCAAGCCAACAGATGAAACAAGAAAATGATTGGCGTCATAAATATAACTTTCATCACCTAATAGAACACGCTTCTTACCTTGAGCAATTAAACAAACACTCGGGTGATGAATATAACTCGTTGGCGCGGTAGTAGATGGCCATCGGGTTAATTTCAATCCTGGAATTTTAGTCTCGACCTGGTTAACGCCTTTTTCCATCCATTTATCAATTTGTCTCGCCAGCTTTTCAGTATTGGCAACTCTACTTTGTGAACCGTTCATCATCATCCTAGTGGCAATATATATCGTAATGTTTAGTTTTAACATTTGGAATTTGCATAAGCTAATCGCGCTGATTAAAGCACTAGGCTATTAGTACAAATCAAATCCATCAACCGGTTTATATTTTTGTTCATTTTACAGAGACTAACTACCATTAAGTGCTATTGACTCCGACTGATGGCGTTTTTAAATAAAATGATTAGGCAACTTTAGCTATTGCTAGGCTAGTAGCGCTGATTTTATAAACCTTAGCAAAAATAGATGTTCACACTTAAGGCATTGTACTTCTGCCAGGACCAAAACAGCCAATGACATTAATGACCACCACAAACCACCGACATTACCACTTATTCAATGCCAAAACTGAAAACAAAGCTAACTCATAGAGGCAAAAGTTGCCATATTATTTTATATGCAGGAATAGGCAATGATAAAAAAACTATAGGCAATAGTTCAGCAAATATAAATGATAAGTTAATCACATCAAAATTGAGCAGCTAACTTAGATGATTTATTTGATTATTTTTCAGAAAAGTCTCTTTCCTTACCATCAATTTAACAGCGATTTTATTTATGAATATAGCGTCAGTAACAGACTCGCTTGAACCTTCAGAGCAAGCCATTATTCCAATCGCGGCATTTACTGCAAGCGGTGATATAGAAAAGTTACAAGTCAGTTTACATGAAGGTTTGGATGCCGGCTTAACGATCAACGAAATTAAAGCAATTCTGGTTCAGATGTATGCCTATGCAGGCTTCCCCCGCAGTTTAAATGGACTTTCTGCGTTTATGAGTGTTGTGGATGACCGGAAAAAAACTGGCATGACTGACATTGTCGGCTCTGAGCCTAAGCCTTTACCTACAGACCGAACCAGCCTCGAGTTCGGTACTGAGAACCAGACCAAGCTAATTGGTGCTGAAGTTAAAGGGCCATTATTTGAATTCTCGCCTGAAATTGATACTTACCTGAAAGCTCACCTGTTCGGCGATATTTTCGAACGAGATTCCTTAAGCTGGAAGCAGCGAGAAATTGCCACAATAGCAGCTTTGGCTAATTTAAATGGTGTAAATAACCAGTTAAGTGCTCACTACACCTTTAGTATGAATAACCATGTATCTGTCAGTCAGCTCAACGAATTTATTCACATTATTGAAAAATATTGCGGCCCTCAGATTGCCGCAAATGCACTGCAAGTACTTAACTCTGTGCTTGACACTCAATAAGGTATAACAGACTCGACAAAGATTTATTTAACCCTAATTCTATCGTTTAATCAGGAGGCCATTTCATGAAAAAAATATTTCGTCGACTGTAAAAGCTAAATTACTCAATAGTTTGGAAGTGATATCGACCGCCAATGCTGAAGCCGATACTAATACAGAACAGACAGCTAATCATTCAAAAGACCATCAATCGTTTCAAGGCCCAGACCTCCTTTTTAGCGGCCAAGTTAACGTCGATATGTTATTCCCAGAAAATGACGTCACGAATTACAGTGGCATGGGGCTACAGCTGATGCTGCGATAAAACACCTTGTTATTACATCCTCAAAAAGAGGGTGGAAATGTTATCTGGAAAGAAAAAAGTAGTTAATGAGCAATACGCGACAGCTAGCTAATAAAATTGTACTGGTATCGTTAAATTCAGCTATCGCGTTAGAAATGCTAATACACAACAGCAGGTTACTTATGGTCATGAGGTCGTTGGCTATTACTGTTGAGAACCAAGTTTACATTAACAACAACCCTAATTTTTAAACTGCAAATGTTAAGGATTTAAAATGAGCAATAACGTAGAGAACAAAGTCATCGTAATTACTGGAGCATCAAGCGGTATGGGCGAAGCTGCAGCGCGTCACCTTGCTTCTATGGGAGCCAAAGTCGTTCTCGGTGCTCGCCGCGCTGATCGCATAGAACAATTGGTTTCAGAGATTAAAGCAAAAGGTGGTGAAGCACTCGCTCTGGCAACTGACGTAACCAACAAAAACGATGTTAAAAACTTAGTTGATGCGGCAATTAACACATTCGGACGCATTGATGTTCTTATCAACAACGCTGGAGTTATGCCTCTTTCGATGTTTGAAAGTGTCAAAGTGGATGAATGGGATCAGATGATTGATGTTAATATAAAAGGTGTTCTATACGGTATCGCTGCTGCACTGCCGCATATGATAGAACAGAAAGCTGGACACATAATTAACACAGCATCGGTCGCAGCTCATCTCATTTTCCCTGCATCATCGGTCTATTCTGCAACCAAATTTGCTGTTCGCGCATTAACCGATGGTTTAAGACAAGAAGTCACGCCACACAATATCCGTACGACTTTAATTAGCCCTGGCGCCGTCAAAACTGAGTTACTTGAGCATATTAGTGATAAAGAAGTGCAAAGTGCCAACCAAGATTATGTCGGCCAAGTAGGGATCCCAGCTTCTAGCTTTGCAGATATGGTTACGTTTGCAATTAGCCAACCAGAGTATGTTGATGTAAATGAAATTATTTTTAGACCGACGGCTCAATCTTTGTAACTCTGCCAATTAATCGCCAATATTTTAAGTTTAATTATTGGCGATTTTTATTAGCCAATATCGAGTAACCCTATCGCAACGATTACATACCGTAATTTGTTAACCTACTCTGAGAGAGACTAGTTCAAGATAATTGGCTGCATAAAATACATTTTCATCAAAATACAACCAACACAACGGAGGCGTTCTACTATGGAATATACGACACTAAATAATGGCTCTAAAATGCCCATGTTGGGCTTTGGTGTTTTTAAAGTCACCGATAAAGAAGAATGCAAAAATTCAATCCTCAATGCAATCCGTGTTGGCTACCGTCTTATTGATACCGCAGCCGTTTATGGCAATGAAGATGCCGTAGGTGACGCTGTACGTGAAGCAATTAAACACGGCCTCTGCACTCGTGAGGAGTTATTTATTACTTCAAAATTATGGGTACAAGACATGGCCTGCTACGATACAGCGAAAGTTGGCATTGAGGCATCACTTAAAAAATCAGGCTTAGAATATTTCGATTTATATCTACTTCATCAGGCTATGAGCGATTATTTTAGCGCTTGGCGTGCAATGGAAGATGCGTACGAACAAGGTAAATTAAAATCTATTGGTGTATCTAATTTCTATGCTCACGTATTAACCAACTTTTGTGAAACGGTCAAAGTTCTCCCAGTGGTGAATCAGGTAGAAATGCATCCTTACTTTTCACAAGCTGCGGCCATTGAAACAATGAAGTATTACAATGTGCAGCCAGAAGCATGGGCGCCCTTAGGTGGCGGTCGCCATAAACCGTTTGAAGATGAAAAGCTTCAGGGCATTGCAGTAAAACACGGTAAAACTATTGCTCAAGTCATTTTACGTTGGAACGTACAACGTGGCGTCACTGTAATCCCTAAATCGATTAAACCAGAGAGAATTCAAGAGAATTTTAATGTCTGGGATTTCACGCTATCTGCTGATGAGATGGACAAAATCAATAGTCTAGATTTGGGTTACGTTGGTGAAGCTATCAAGCACTTCGACCCAGAATTTGTTCGCGCTTGTCTCGGTGTCAAAATTCACGATTAATCATGCCTCCATTATGACTGATTGAATCCAATATTGGGGCGGTTCATTTAACATTGAAAATATGACTAAACTGTTTGGGATTTCAATTGTTCGAGGATGGAAAGCCCAATAGTCTCACTTTTACAAATTAACCTGTGCTTTGCATTTGTTCCTTGGGATCTATTCTCTTGTTATCAAAATAGTGACTCATGCGCCACTTACTCGATGAGTTTCTGCTCGACATTGTTTGAGGGTAATTTTTAAATTCATTTGGATACTTCAGTCTTTGCCCGTTGTCGTATTGCCTCAATATGTCGCTTTGTTGATTGAGCCAATGAGTGCACAACAACGAGATCTCTAGCTTCAACAGTATTAAGGATAAAGTCGAATTGTCATTTATCGACGATACAAGATAATTTTTTGATTCGCCCAGTGCAATCTACCTCGAAAACGTTTTTGTTCGGTAACCTTGCTTTGATCAGTCGGTGTACAACCGAGCTCTCTGTTTATACCTTTTGTCCAGTGGTCACTTATTGAGCCGTTATTAAAGCTTTGCGAATGTTGATTTTTCAATAGTCGCTTGAGTCAGTGCTTATATTAAGTGAAATGCTAGTTTTTTGGAGTATCAAGCAATTAATTAGCAGGATCTTACTAACAAAACATACGCAAAAACTGCAAAACTAAACCCTCGAAAGACTCTCAATCTAAGCGCTATTAATCAAGGCTGGGTAAATCAGATACAGCCTATGAACAATTACTTAAAGGTGATGTTAACTACCGTTTTGTGAGCGTGAGCTCAACAGTCTCAGCCAAAATTTTAACTTGTCCGGAGAATAACCATGGATATACATACTGAAACGACCAAGATTACTACTGAACAAGATATGCCTAATGAAGGACGTCGCAATATGATGAAGATGACTGGTGCAGGTATTGTTGCGCTAGGGGTTGCCTCGCTAACCACTGGCCAAGCTTTTGCTCAATCATCAATTGCACTAACCGATGAGTGGGACAAAAAATTTGCTAAAAGTGACAAGGTCGATCATAAAAAAGTCACTTTCAAAAACCGCTATGGCATAACCCTTGCCGCTGATCTTTATCAGCCGAAAAACAGCACTGGCAAGCTGCCTGCTATCGTCGTAGGTGGCCCTTTTGGTGCGGTGAAAGAGCAATCATCGGGTCTGTATGCGCAAATAATGGCAAAACAAGGCTTTGTCACCCTTGCTTTTGACCCCTCATACACAGGTGAAAGTGGCGGCGAACCTCGCAATATTGCCTCGCCAGACATCAATACGGAAGACTTTAGCGCTGCGGTAGATTGTATTGGTATGCAAGCCAATGTGGATCGTGAACGCATCGGGATGATCGGCATTTGTGGTTGGGGCGGTATGGCATTAAATGCCGTCGCGGTCGATAAACGTGTTAAAGCCGTTGTAGCAAGCACTATGTATGATATGACGCGTGTTATGTCAAAAGGCTATAACGACAGTGTTACCCTAGAACAACGCACACAAACTCTAGAGCAACTGAGTCAGCAACGTTGGCAAGATGCAGAGAAAGGCACACCAGCCTATCAGCCGTCTTACAACGTGTTAAAAGGCGGCGAATCGCAATTTATGCTCGACTATCATGATTATTACATGACACCACGAGGCTACCATCCACGTGCGGTCAACTCAGGTAACGCTTGGTCACAGACGACGCCATTGTCGTTCATGAACATGCCTTTATTGACCTATATTTCTGAGATTTCTCCTCGTCCGGTGTTGTTTATCCATGGTGAAAAAGCCCACTCGCTCTACATGGCTAAAACAGCCTATGAGAATGCGGCTGAACCAAAAGAGTTGATGGTTATTCCAGGCGCAAGCCATGTTGATTTATATGATCAAGTGGATGTCATTCCGTTCGAGAAGCTCACAAGCTTCTTCAAGCAACACCTCGCTTAATAAATAGTGGGGTATTTGAAGTGAGATGAGAAGGGCACAAGGTAAACCTTTTGCCCTATTAACTAATGAAGTCAATCCGCATCATGTTTAATGCCCACACTTACGATTTAGTTAACTAAGCAGTATTTCCTAAACCATGTGGGCTATTTGAGCACGCATAGCACTTTTGTAAAACCGAGGCGTAACTAAAAAATCTATGAAATCCACTACATCTGATACCTATGATGGAACACCCTCTGATACGGCAAATACTACCGCTCACTGGAGTGGCGTTTTTGCAATGTCTTTATGCGTATTCACGCTTATCGCCTTCGAATTTATGCCAGTTAGCCTGCTAACTCCCATTGCCAGCGACTTACAGATCACTGAAGGAATGGCTGGCCAAGGTATTGCAATATCCGGCGCCTTTGCCGTGCTAACCAGCTTATTACTTCCTACGCTGATCGGCACCATGGACCGCAAAAAGTTAATGTTAATATTAACTGTTTTGATGGGGATCTCTGGAACCATTGTAGCGCTGGCTCCAAACTACCTAACTTATATGCTTGGTCGCGGAGTCCTAGGCGTAGTCATTGGCGGATTCTGGTCAATGTCAGCTGCGATGGCTATTCGATTAGTGCCGCCTAATAAAGTCCCTAAAGCATTGGCTGTTTTCAATGGAGGTAATGCGTTAGCAACGGTTATCGCTGCGCCATTGGGCAGTTATTTAGGCTCTTTTATAGGCTGGCGTGGTACCTTTTTAGTGCTTATTCCTATCGCGCTCATTACCTTGATATGGCAATGGCAGGCATTACCTGCAATGAAAACTGAGGTGAGCTCTTCAGGTTCCAAGAATATTCTTAAGGCACTTAAAAATCGTGCTGTTGCCTATGGCATGGCTGGATGCGGTGCTTTCTTTATGGGGCAGTTTGCATTATTTACTTACCTGAGACCCTTCCTTGAAACTGTCACCCATACCAGCGTATCTACATTATCTCTGTTGTTGCTTACCATTGGATTTTCAGGGCTTATCGGCACGTTAATCATTAGTACAATCTTAAAACGCACTTTATATGGTTTGCTTGTCGGCATTCCTGCTTTTATGGCGATGATTGCCGTCGCACTGATCCCCTTCGGCAACAATGTACTCATTGTCGCAATACTACTTGCACTGTGGGGACTGGTTGCAACCGCGGCACCTGTTGCGTGGTGGACTTGGCTTGCGCAAGCGATGCCAAATAATGCTGAAGCCGGTGGCGGTTTGATGGTGGCAGTAGCGCAATTATCTATTGCCCTAGGCTCTACTGTCGGAGGAATACTTTTCGATGCAGATGGCTACCAAAGCACTTTTATTGCAAGCGCAGCAGTATTACTCATTGGCGCTTTTCTGGCGTTTCAAGCCTATCGCACACGAGTACACTAAAATATATCCGTCTATTCAAACAATAAAATTTACGAGGCCGCTATTATGAATAACCCTGTTGCTGTCAACATACATAAGGTCAACACCTTATTCATAATAGCACCTCATCAGCGCTTAGCATTCATCAAACCAATTGGGCTATTAGTACTGTTTTTTTTAACACTCGATAGCAGCTATGCAACTGAGTTAACGGCAAGTCCTATCGCAACTAAACACACAGCCATTAAACTGGAGAGTTCGCATATGTGGATAACCATAGGAGATCATCGTTTCAAAGCAACCTTAGCCAACACCAGCGCAGCACGTGAATTTGCTGCCATGCTACCACTGACTCTCGACATGGACGATCTTAACAGTAACGAAAAGCATGCCGAGTTACCAAAATCATTATCAACTGATCCGTATCAACCTGTGACGATCAACAATGGCGATCTGATGCTGTGGGGCTCTCGCACTATGGTTGTATTCTACAAGAAGGTTAATACCTCATACTCATATACGCGTATTGGGCATATCGATGATACTTCAGGCTTGTCGCAACAATTAGGACAAGGTGATGTCACGCTGATATTTACAAAATCGGCCAACTAGTTTCAATGCTTTTCTGTCGGTTTTATCTTTCAATACACACAACATTTCGTTAATACAAGAATCGCAACCGGTTTTTTGGCGAAACAAGTGTAACGTCTGTAAATAATAAACCAATGATAAACATCAACTTTAAACTCACTCGGCACCAGTTTAAGCATATTCAGTTCAACTTGATCGACATTTTACCTGAGGCGAATTTGTTAAGCCGCCTAGTTGGGTGGTGTGGAATGACGACAAAAGATAGTTTGAGTTTGAGCCTCATAATAAAACCATGATTTTTGAAAATTGAGCTGTTTAAAAAGGCTATGGTGTAAAAATCGCTGAGTTAATTAATGGTTAGTTTGGTGCTGGGACTGTTCACTATAATTGGGTGCATGTTTATAAAGCAGTAAAGCGCCGAGTACTGATTGGTAAGCTCAATGCCAAAGTAGGGGCGGGATTACGTTCTTGAAGACAACTACCCGCCATTGATGAATAAAGCTGAGGTTAATTATTTAGTTGCTGACGGGTCTAAGCGCGGCGCCACTAAAGACTCACAAAAGTTTGTTGGCATATTATCTGGTATTGATGTGTTTAAGTGTCGCAGTTACGGTAAGTCGCTAGGCTCTCATAGTATTTAACGTAATAAATGTATTGATAAAGTGAAACGTAGTCATTGAGGCTTTATATATTGCTAAGTCACCACCAAAATCAGCATTGCCTATATTAGAGCGTGTATTCTTATGAGCTGCCCAACC
Source organism: Shewanella sp. SG44-6 (assembly GCF_014164185.1). NCBI lineage: Bacteria > Pseudomonadati > Pseudomonadota > Gammaproteobacteria > Alteromonadales > Shewanellaceae > Shewanella > Shewanella sp. SG44-6. The sequence goes on from NZ_JACJER010000058.1 coordinate 22,441, forward strand.
AAACATGAGAGTTTACGTCGGCGGGCTAGCAGTCCTACCTGCATAAAAATTCACCTTCTTGCGCAGGGTATTGGTCAGAGAACCATGTATTTTCACTTTTTGCTCAATATTTTACATCTGGTTTATTATCGTTTTGGTCGGAATAAATAATTGCTTGTCCATTTTCAAATCTTACCCAATCAGGTACTTCAAAGTTAAGTGGTTTATTAGCCGTATATAGGGCAATTACTGCATCTGCGTCATACCGACTTGTTAACAATATTCAATAGTTATTAGTTTGTTTATTGAAAAATACTCCAGGATCACGAAAACAAAGTCGCTATAAGATCCTGTACCAATCAAGGGGTAGTCAATATCAATCACTCGAACAAAACTGAGCATTTATAGCCAAACAGACACAGACTATTTATGTGTTACTAAACGGCGCCATAGCGATTTATTGCCGGTTAAGGGTAAGCATTACTATAATTTAGGTTATTCCACAAACGTCTATAACACTGTTTTTGCTCTATATTACTTCTTATTGGCGCTTGGTTATCAACTTTGTCTTAATAAATCACCACAGCAAGGGATTGATTTTGCATGTGCGGTTGGGGCTATGTGAGCTCAATGTCACGGAGCAACTTCAACGTTATCTCATAAGCAGATTAATGAGTTTATCTAACCGCACAGATTGACTATCTTGGTAATAAAATAAATAGAATTATACATAAAGTTTGCAATATATGTTGAAACTTAGTTTCTTTGATGTTAAAAAGACAACGTTGTTTAAATCAGCAAAAGCTACTTCGAATTTGAATAAATATTCTAATATGTAGACTTTGATAACTAGCCTAAAAACAAAAAAAAGACAACGTTGTTAATTTGTAGTGAGTAATATCAACATTAATTAATTTGATCAATTGGGGACACACATAATGCAAAGGTTTCGTAAAAAGCCACTTACTGCGAGCGTAAGTGCTGTATTAATAGGCTTGCTCTTGCCATACAGTTCTTTAGCAGCTCAACAAGAACAAGTACAAGAGCCTCCTGAGGATGACGATATAGAAGTTATCGAAGTGTCTTATGGATATGGCAGTGTTAAAAAAAAGGACCTAACAGGTGCTGTAAGTTCTGTTAAGTTAGACGATGTAGTTGATATGCCTTCGGGTAATATAATGCAAAACTTGCAGGGGAGAGTACCTGGCTTACAAATTTCAACTAATGGTTCACCGGAGTCTACTGCATCGGTAAGGATACGTGGCCAAGGTTTAGGGCCATTAGGCAATAATGACCCTCTATATGTTATTGATGGTATTCCTACCAAGTCAGGAATGCATGAACTTAATAGCCATGATATTGCTGATATTCAGGTTTTACGAGACGCAGCCGCTGCTAGTATATTTGGTGCACGTTCTGGTAATGGCGTGATAGTCATCACAACGAAAAAAGGTCATGAGGGACTTGATTTTAATTTCTCTGCTAACCAATCTCAAGATGACTATAGCTATGATCTAAATCCGCTTAATACCCAACAACGTGGACAAGCTGTATGGCAAGCTGCTGTTAATGATGGTTCAAATCCAAATTCAGCCAGTTCGCTATATCGTTATGATTGGAATGGTGACTTCAGTAACCCCCAATTAAACGCGGTGATCTTACCTACTTATACCGATCCTCAACAAGTGCAACGTCCTGCAGACACTAATTGGTTTGATGAGGTAACCCGTACAGCTAAAGTTAGTGACCTTAACATTTCTTTATCAGGAGGTTCAGAAAATGCCTCTATTTATACTTCTTTAGGCTATTTCAATTCTGAAGGTGTTGTTGATGGTTCGGAATTTGAACGAATTAGTTTTCGAGTTAATTCTGATTACCAATTAACCGACAAATTAAAAATAGGCGAAAACTTCACTGTTACTAATCAAGAGTCAAATCTCATCAATGCGAGAGCTAGTGAAATTCTAGGGCTGGCAATAGAGCAACAATCTATTGTGCCCGTTTACAATGATGAAGGCGGCTGGGGTGGCCCTGTTCCTGGTGTCACGGACCGCGATAATCCAGTTAGAATAATCGAAATGAACCGCGATAATGTCAGTCGGTTTAATAAACTAATGGGTAATATCTTTTTTGAATATGAATTAATTGATGGGTTAACGCTAAAAAGTACTGTTGGACTTGATTACGGACAATACTACTTCAGAAACTATACTCGTGCGTTTCAAGCTGGCTCATTAAACTACGGAGATCAACTTTCAGTTACTGAAAACTGGAATAGTAGTTTTAGTTGGACTAACACTGCAGAGTATAAATTAGATGTTGGTGATAATCACAGTTTTACCTTTTTAGCCGGTACAGAACAAATCGATTATGAGTATGAAGGCTCTGTTGGTTTTGGTTCAGGTTTTGCCTCTGATGATCGTGATTATGCTCATTTATCGCAAGCAACTGGAGACGTTCGTGTTGAAGGTGATGGTGATAAGTGGACACTCGATTCTTACTTTGCTCGTATGGATTATAACTTTGATGATCGCTACCTCGCTGGACTCACAATTCGTCGCGATGGTTCATCTCGGTTTGGTAGTAATAATAGTTACGGTAATTTTCCAGCTGCTTCAGCGGGATGGGTCATTAGCAACGAATCATTTTATGACTTCGAGTTTTTAAGCACCTTAAAAGTACGAGCTAGTTGGGGTAAAACGGGTAACCAAGAAATTCCTACAGATGCAACATATACAACGTATTTAAGTCGTTATGCAACACAGTCTTTATTCACTGATCAGCAAGATGAAGGCACCGCTTATGATATCGGCGGCGCTAATGGTGGCACCTTACCTTCAGGTTTTGTCAAAGCTCAAACAGGTAATGATGATTTAAAGTGGGAAACTTCAACGCAAAAAAATATTGGCATTGATTTTGGAATGCATTACGACACGATTTACGGCAGCATTGATTGGTTTGAAAAAACCACTGAAGATATCTTAACTCTTACCAACCCTATTGCGACGCTAGGTGAAGGCGCTCAGCAGTGGGTTAATGGTGGCACAATAGAAAACGCTGGTTTCGAATTTATAATTGGCTACGCAGATTACCTTTCATTCGATAGCCTAGATGATGATATTGATGTTGATATAAGCTTCAATGTTTCTTCCGCTAAAAATAAAGTTGTTTCCCTTCCAAAAGATGTTGTTAACTCCTTTGGCGGCAATGGCGCTGATAAGACAATTGTTGGTCATTCTATTAATTCAGTTTATGGCTACGTTGCCGACGGTTTATTTCAAAATCAAGGTGAAATCGATGCTCACGCTGTTCAATCAGGTGCTGGCTTAGGAAGAGTTCGTTGGCAGGATCTTGATGGCAATGGTGTTATTAATGAAAACGACCAAACATTTTTTGCCGATACCGATCCTGATTTTATCTATGGCATGAATATGAACTTCAAATACAAAAGCTGGGATTTCACTATGTTCTGGCAAGGTGTTAAAGGCGGTCAAATTCGAAATGGTTGGCGTGGATTCACAGACTTTACATCACTCAACATAGGTTCTAACTATGGCGATCGTGTTCTTAATGCTTGGTCAAGCAGCAATACTGATACCGATGTTCCTGCGTTAACTGCAATTGATAACAATGGTGAGGGTCGTCAATCAAGCTTATTTTGGGAAGAGGGTACCTATCTTAAATTGCGCAATTTATCTATAGGGTATACCCCCGATGAACAGTGGTTAAGTCACTACGGTATAAGTTCTGCACGAATTTATTTTCAGGGAAGTAACTTATTGACCATTACGCCATCAGGGACGTTAACTCAGGATCCTGAAACTCCGAACGGAACCTTCCCAAATCCTAAACGTTTCACGTTAGGCGTGAACCTCACTTTTTGATTTATTAAAACAAAAACGATACGAGCACTTATTATGAATAAAATAAAAACGCTATTTTCAGCAACTACATTTGCTCTTTTTTTAGCTTCGTGTGGTGGTTCTGATCTTGATGTTGCACCTTCAGGGGTATTGACCGAAGAACAAGTTTCTAACAGTAAAAATGTAGATGCGTTGATCATCGCAGCCTACTCATATCTAGGTAACGATCATTATACCGCGCCTAACTTTTTATGGCCTACGGGGAATTTACGCGCAGGAGACGCCCATAAAGGCGGTAATGGACCTGGTGATATTTTTGCTTATCATGCTTTGTCTTTATATCAGCCTGTAGTGCCTGATATGGAGTCATTCCCGCCAGATTTGATTGATTTGAACAACAAAAAATGGGTACGTAATTACACCGGTATTTCAAGAGTCAACTCAGCATTAGCGGTAATCGCAAATGCGCCAGATGCAATTGAAGACAGTGCTGCAAAACAATCCGAACTGCGGTTTATTCGCAGTATTTTCTACTTTGATTTAAAAATACATCATAAACATATCCCGTGGATTGATGAAACAATGACACAAGATCAGATACTTCTCACGACTAATAGTGATCTGAGCGATCAGGAGTTATGGGATAAAATTGCTGCTGATTTTGAGTTTGCTGCCAATCATTTACCGCAAACTCAAAAAGATGTCGGGCGAGCTTCAGCGTTATCTGCTAAGGCATATTTAGCTAAAACATTACTCTACCAGGCTTATGAGCAGAATGAGTTACATCAAGTTATCAATATTAATAAAGATAAACTTGTAAAAGTGGTCGCTCTTGTTAATGAAATTGAACAGGCGGGCGTATATGGCTTATTTGATGATTACGCGAATAACTTTTTGTTCGAAAGTGAAAATGGCAAAGAATCAGTATTCGCTATTCAGCGTTCTTTAAATGACGGTTCGCCAGATGGACGTGGAAGCTGGCCTAGTGCATTAAATGCCCCATTGGCTGGAGGCTTTGGTTGCTGTGGTTTCCATGTACCAACAGAAAATTTTGTCAATGCGTTTAAAACAGATCAACAAGGCTTACCGTTATTTGACACTTTTAACGATTTCAATTACGACAAGGTGACCGATGCAGTTGATCCTCGCCTAGATCATACTGTGGCGATGGAAGGTAAACCATTTAAATATGACGAGAATTTGATCCACGGCGGTGATAGTTGGGCTCGAGCTCCGGGGATATATGGCAACTTTACAGCGATGAAGGATCTTGAACACCCAGATTGTAGTTGTCGTGGTCAGAATGGACCATTTCCTATCTTTTCATTAAATACACCGCTCATTCGTTACGCTGATGTATTACTTTGGAAAGCAGAAGCGTTAATTGAGTTAGATCGGTATGACGAAGCATTGCCAATCATCAATCGCATTCGTGAGCGCGCTAAAAATAGCACCGGTAAATTACACAACGCCAGTATTTATAATATTGGCTCTTATACAAGTTTTGTTTCTAAAGAGCAAGCAAGAGAGGCATTGCGCTTTGAGCGACGTTTAGAATTAGGGCTTGAAGGACATCGCTTTTTTGACTTAGTGCGTTGGGGAATAGCGAAAGAAACGATTGATAGTTATTTAGCAATTGAAGCGTTACGCAAACCTTATTTGGCCGATGCTGTTTTCACTAAAGGTCGTGATGAGTATTTACCTATTCCGAATCAGCAAATGATTTTAAGTGGTGGGTTGTATACACAAAACCCAGGTTATTAATAGCGGTTGCTTGTATACACAAACTCAGGTGATTAATAGCGGTGGTTTGTATACACAAAACTCAGGTTACTAATTAATGGTGGGTTTCGGCCCACCTTTTAAATTTAACGTGTTAAGAGTGATTATGAAAAAAATTATTTACTGGTCAGCGACTGTTGCAGTTGCTGGATTTTTATTCGGTTTTGATACCGCGGTTATATCCGGTGCTGATAAACCTATTCAAGCATTATGGAATACGAGTTCGTTATTTCATGGTCTTTTTATTATGTCTTCGGCTTTATGGGGAACACTACTTGGTGCATTAACCGGTAATTACCCATGCGATAAGTGGGGGAGAAAACCGACATTGATTTTAGTCGGGGTGTTATTTTTTATTTCGGCACTTGGCTCTGCCATGGCTCCTGAAGTTTACAGCTTTGCTTTATTGCGATTTATTGGCGGTGTGGGAGTGGGGATTTCTTCAATTGTTGTACCTGCCTATATTTCTGAGATTGCGCCTGCTAAGTTCCGTGGCCGTTTGGTTGCGCTTTATCAGTTCCAAATTGTATTTGGTATCTTAGTCGCGTTTGTTTCTAATTTTTTAATTGCAGGTACATCCTCAATTGATTGGCGTTTAATGTTAGGTGTGGAGGCAATACCTGCCTTAGCTTATTTGTTAATGATCATTAAGGCACCTGAAAGCCCACGTTGGTTATTGCAAAAGAAAAATCAGAGAACCAAAGCGCGTTCCATTTTAGTTACCTTAGGTGAAGAAAATCCAGACCAAGTATTAAATGAAATTGAGCGCGACAAGTTACACAACAGTCAATCAAAGCTATTTGGTGGTAGTTACAATAAGGCCATATTATTTGCATTTTTATTTGCCGCATTTAATCAATTATCTGGCATTAACTTTATTATTTATTATGCCCCGCGTGTATTTGAACTTGCTGGTTTGGATGTAAATCAATCATTACTTTCAGGCGCAGGGATCGGTGTGGTTAACTTATGTTTTACCATGCTAGGTTTATCTTTGATTGATAAGTATGGTCGCCGTGCGCTGATGTATATAGGCTCAATTGGCTATGTTATTTCTCTTTCGGTGGTGGCATG
>NZ_JACJER010000059.1:0-28824 GCF_014164185.1 Shewanella sp. SG44-6
ATCATATTGGCTTAACCTATATTCAGCTGCAAGGTGTGAGCTTGTTTGATACTCCAGTGATGATATTTGCCGGCGATTGCAACTGGACCATCATGTTGGTCCATGCATTATTTGCTGCCGCCGAAACCTTTATTCTTATTCGTATTGCCTTTTTTATGCGCACCGATGCCGTTGCCAATCAACGTATTGCCGGTGCCATCGAGCAGATATCGTCTAATAAAGATTTATCAATACGCTTATCTTCTGCTGACACACCAGCGGAGATATCCTTTAATTTAATGCTCGAAGAGTTGTCGCAGCTATTTAATGACTATCGCGATATTGCCGTCAAGATGGGCAGTACTTCAGATAATTTGATGAGCTTGAGCGAGCAAGCTCAGCAGGGGGTTCAACAGCAAAATGCTCAAGCTGGAATTATTGCCGAATCGACTCAACATGTGATCGATAGTTTTCAGCAAATGGCTCACGATAGCCAAGTTTCAGCAGATCAAGCAAGAGAGGGGGCAACCTCAAGTATTGGTGATCGTCAAAGTGCACTAAATATCATGAAAGACATGCAGGCGCTAGAAACCAATATGACTGAAGTGACCGAGTCGATGACTGATTTAACTCAAGATGTCACTTCGATCACCACTTTACTTCAGGCGATCCGCAGTATTTCAGATCAGACTAACTTACTGGCATTAAACGCAGCCATTGAAGCGGCGAGAGCGGGTGAGAGTGGCCGAGGTTTTGCGGTTGTGGCAGATGAAGTTCGTACTCTAGCAAAACGGACTAGTCAATCGACCGATAGCATTGAAAAAGTACTCAGTCGTTTGAATGTCAGCATGTTAAAAACCGTTGAGTCAATGGATCAAGGTAGGCAGCGTACGAGCCAAAATGTACAGCATACAAATAATATTGCCCAAGGGTTAGATCAACGTTCTGGTCAGATTGGCCAAGTGGCGACTTTGAGTAACAATGTGGCTAATGGTACCCAAGAGCAAGCGGGTAGACTGACTCAAATTGGTGCGGAGATTTTAGATAATGCCAAAGCGGTAGTGCTGCTATCGGAACAGGTGCAAAAATTGGCCGGTGGAGCGGTAGAGATGAAACGCATCACCGAAGATTATCAAGCTAAAGCCGCTGCTTATAAAGTGTAATCCACAGTAAAACAGGCGAATGGATAACTTTCGCCTGTTTTATTATTTGCTTGTCGCAGACAGCAAGTTGGGCTTATACAGCTTGCTGCGATCAGCGCCAGCGTTTAAAGATTAATGAAGTATTAATGCCACCAAACGCAAAGTTGTTGCTCATAATATAATTGGTGTCTATGTAGCGTATCTCGTCTTTAATATAATCGAGTTGTGCGCACTCAGAGTCAATATCCGTGAGATTAAGCGTTGGCGAAAACCAACCCTCATTCATCATTTCGATACTGGTCCAGGCTTCCAATGAGCCACAAGCCCCTAGAGTATGGCCGGTATAACTTTTAAGTGATGAGATTGGCGTATTAGCGCCAAATACCGCATAAGTTGCAGCCGTTTCGGCTACATCTCCCCGATCTGTCGCCGTACCATGAGCACTGATATAGCCAATTTCTTGTTCGGATAATTTGGCATCCGTTAAGGCTAAACGAATCGCCACTTCCATCGTTTTGGCATTGGGTTGGGTGACATGCTGGCCATCTGAGTTTGTGCCAAAACCAATTAACTCAGCATAAATTTTAACGCCACGCGCTTGAGCATGCTCAAGCTCCTCCAATATTAGTGTACACGCACCTTCACCGATAACTAAACCGTCTCGTTGGCTGTCAAATGGGCGTGGTGTTAGCTCTGGTTGATCATTTTTGGTGCTGGTGGCAAATAAGGTATCAAATACTACCGCTTCAGTCGGGCAAAGTTCTTCAGCACCGCCGGCCAACATAATCGTTTGCATACCGTACTTAATCGCCTCGTAGGCGTAGCCTATGCCTTGGCTGGCTGATGTGCATGCACTACTGGTGGTATGAATTCGGCCCTGTAAGCCAAAAAACACCCCCACATTGACTGCCGTTGTGTGCGCCATCATACGGATATAGCTGGTGGCGGTTAAGCCAGACATTTCGCCGGTTTTTAACATCTCACCAAATCCAATAATGGGATCGGTGCTGCCAGTTGATGAACCATAAGCGACTCCAACTTGGCCAGAATTAAGAATAGGATCATCTAATAACCCCGCATCCTCTAACGCTAATTCACTGGCTCGAGTGGCCATTAGAGACACTCTACCCATGGAGCGAATTTTTTTGCGTGAATAGTGCTTAGGAGTAACAAACTCTTTGACTGGTGCCGCAAGACGAGTATTTAAGCCTGGGTATCTGTCCCATTCATCCATGCGAATGACACAATTATGTTTAGCTAATAGGCTCGCTTTAATTTGCTGCCAGTCTTGGCCTAATGCAGAAATGCCGCCAATTCCAGTCACGACCACACGCTTCATATCATGCCTCCATTAACTGAGATCACTTGACGAGTAATATAGGCGGCATCATCTGACATTAAAAAGTTAGTCAGGCCCGCTATTTCACTGGGTTTACCCATGCGTTTCATCGGCACTATTTGGTTAACCATTTCGGTTGGAATATCGCTGACCATATCGGTTTCAATTAACCCTGGGGCAATGCAATTGACAGTAATTTTGCGCTTTGCCAATTCAAGAGACAGCGCTTTAGTGGCTCCAATAATCCCCGCTTTTGAGGCGCTGTAATTGACTTGACCACGGTTGCCTGCAATGCCAGATACTGATGCGAGAGTGATAATGCGCCCGCCTTTACGTGCTTGTACCATCGGCATCACCGTTGGGTGAATAACATTATAGAAACCATCAAGATTGGTGTGGATCACGCTATCCCACTCCTCTTCGGTCATGGCAGGAAAGGCGGTGTCACGGTTGATGCCAGCATTCAGAATTACCCCGTAATAAGCACCATTTGCGTCAATGTCCGTTTCGATAGCAAGCTTAACTGCCTGGCGGTCAGCAATATCAAATTGCAATACGCTAACTTGAACACCAAGATCTAATAAGGTTTTTTGTACTTGCGCCACTGCGGCATGATTGCTGTGAAAGTGCAGCGCAATATCAAAGCCATTTTCGGCTAATTTTATCGCAATGGCTTTGCCTATTCCTCGGCTTGAACCGGTAACTAATACTCTGTTATTCAAAATGTCTCTCCGTGATTTATTCGAGGAACTCCAATAGGATGTAAAAAGGTTTATTGATCATGCTTAGCCGTGGCTTGGCTTTCATCAATATAAGCTTGGGTATCTTTGGGTTGGAACACATTGATATTGGCTTGTGCTATTAAGGTATCTTGATGATAAATATGGCAATCAAATACCGCTAACCCCGACTCTTCTTGGTACAGTCTAGTCACTTGAGTGCGATATGACTGGCCTAAGGTAAAAGTGTCTATATGCATTTGTAGCTTGCGGGTACCGAGTAAAAAACCGGCTAGGATAGCTTCGTTGTCTAGTCGTGCTTCGATGCCTGCTAATGCCGCCACGCTTTGAGCCATATATTCTATCGCAACATAATTAGGCACCCCATTGATTTTGCTATCAAAAAAAGCACTGCTAGGGCTAATATAGGTTTCTGTGGTTAGGCTATCTGGACGATGCTCTAACAGCTTATCAATTAAGATCATCGGCGCACGGTGCGGAATAAAATTGCTAACATCTTGCGCTAACATAGCAGCATCGGCTGTGAGTGTAGACATGAAACTAGGCATCCTTTCGACAAAAAATCAGGCTGGCATTACTACCGCCAAAGGCAAATGAATTACTCATAATGAAATTGAGCTCACTGAGCCCAGTATTACTGTGGGCATTAATCAAGGATATTTGCGGGTCGTTATCATCAAATTGGCCATCCCAGACATGAGGAGGTAGGCGCTTACTATGATTAAGGGGACTTAATAACAAATAGCAAAAGGCTGCTTCAATGGCTCCAGCAGCTCCCAAGGTATGGCCAGTTAGTGGTTTAGTTGAGCTACACAGTGGTGATAAATAGTTAAATAACGCATTTATTGCGCGAGACTCCATGGCATCATTTTTAGGTGTGGCAGTGCCATGCAGATTGACATAATTAATCTGCTGCGGCGAAATATTAGCGGCAGATAGCGCCAATTGCATAGCGGCAATTGCGCCATGTCCTTGGGGGTGTGGCGCTGAAATATGATGTGCATCGGCAGACTCGCCTATGCCCGCCAGCATTACATCGCTTTGGCCGCGTTCTAAAGTGAATAAGGCTGCACCTTCACCAATATTGATCCCATCGCGATGGTGACTGAATGGATTACAATGACCTTTGGATACCGACTCTAATGCAGCAAAGCCATTAACAGTTAGTTGGCATAAACTGTCTACGCCACCCACTATCACCATATCGCATAAATTGGCATTAAGTAATCGTTGGGCACTGGCAAACACTTTGGCGCTTGATGAACACGCTGTAGAGACGGTATAACAAGGGCCTGATAGCGAAAATAACTGCTTAAGATACTCACTAGTACTGCCCAGTTCCTGCTGTGAATAATGGTAGCTTGGCGGGAAATTGCCATGTTCAAGCTTATATTTTAACGCCGCTTCGCCTTTAGAAATACCTGAGGTACTCGTGCCTAACACGACGCCAATCCGATCGGCTCCAAAACGTTGCTTGGCTTGCTCGACGGCTGGGATAAGCTGCTGAGCGGCGGTGTTTAATAAACGATTATTCCGACAAGCAAACAGGCTTAAATGATCGGCGATAGCGATTAAACGTTTATCATCAACGCAACCGACTAATGTGGGCGCATTGAACAGCAAATTATCGCGCCATTGCATGGCACTGACATCACCATTAATGAGACGTGGCAACACTTCTTCAGGCGAGTTGCCCAGAGGTGTACACAATCCAATGTGAGTTATTGCAATGCGACTATTCATATTTGCTTATATGGCCTATTTATCACTGTCTGTTTATTGGTGGCACACTGATTATTCAATCGGGTTAATTTGCAGGTGAATATCAGCTGCATCGATGTCAACATTCACTTGTGCCAACCAAGGATCAATATTGTTGTACGTTAATGTTATTGACGCGCCATTATCATCGACCAGTTGCTTACATAGTGCCATATCACAGGATATTGTTACCAAGTTTCCACCACTCAATTGTTGATTAACTTGCTCTGTTGGCCAGTAAATTAACTGCATTATAGCCATCAAGTATTCTGCTTTAAATTGTTCACCCAATAACAAACTTTGCTTACTTTGCAGAGTTTGCCCATCGTACACTAGAGTGAATAACGCTTGCCCAAGCGGGGCTAATCCCACTAATGTCATCCGTTGTGAATTAACGTCAAGCTGGGTTAATAACTCATGGCTATCTTGGCCACGGGTAAAGTTAACCATTTGAGTTAAATTAATGTCTCGATGCTGAGCATCAGTTAATACCGACGAGGTTGGATTTAAGCAATATTGTGCTTCACTCGTTAGAGGGACACAAGTTTGTCTGGCTATTTGCTGGCTACAAGCGGTTAAAAAGCTTAGCAGAAACAGGGCAACAACACGGCGTGATAACACATCAATAAAATGCCCAAATAAGTTAAGCAACATTGGGCTCCCGACATAACTCGACAATGGTATTGAGGCGGCGTTCAGATTCTTTTACAAATGGGTTATTCATGTCCCAAGCATAGCCGGCTAAGATTGAGCAAATCATTTGTTTAATGGTGTTGTTAGCTTGTTGATAGAAAATGACATCTTGAAATCGACCATCATACCAAGCTTGGACATAAGTTCTAAAGGTATTAACCCCTTGCATTAATGGCTCTGAGTATTGGCTATCCCAATCAATTTTTTGGCCATTAAGTTGCTTATGTAAACATGCTACAGCCATAGACGCAGATTGCATTGCAATCGTTACCCCTGATGAAAATACCGGATCAAGAAACTCGCCTGCATTACCCAGTAAAGCAAACTTGTTGGTTGCTAAAGTGGTGACGTTGGCCGAATAACCTTTTAGGCTGGCACAGGGCTGAACGATATTAGCCTTGGTCAGCAAGCGTTGCAGTACCGGCTCTTCATTGATGATAGCTAACAACTGTTGTTCAAGACTACCGGATAAACGTTGGAGTAAATGCGGCTCAGCGACCACCCCAATTGAACACCGATTATTGCTAAAAGGGATTAACCAGTACCAAATATCCTTATGCTTGGGGTGCACGCTAATGAGGATCTTATTGCGATCAAAACTAGGATCGCTGATGTTGTCTTCAATATGGGTAAAAATAGCACTTCGTGGGGGTAACGTTGACGATTGTTCTAGGTTTAACAATCGTGGTAATACTCGACCAAAGCCACTGGCATCAAGCACAAATTTAGCATTAACCTGATACTGTGATCCTTGCTCGTTGGTTACGGTTAAGCGAGGATCGTGAGTTAAATCAATTGCATCGACTTGATGTCCAAATCGAATCTCAACCCCTTGGCTTATTGCTGTATCAGCTAAGAGTTTATCAAAATCAGCCCGCTGAACTTGAAAGGTGGTACCCGGGCCTGGAGTAAACTTATCGGTAAAGTCGAAGGTGGTATAGCGACCTTGGTGGCTAAATGCTGCGCCGTTTTTAAACTGAAACCCAGCATTATTAACGGCTTCGAGCATGCCGGCTTGTTCAATAAATTGCATGCAACAGGGGAGTAAGCTTTCGCCAATTGAAAAACGCGGAAAATGTTGTTTTTCAATCACCACAACGCGATGGGCCTGCTGGCGTAACAAGCTTGCGGCTATAGCACCTGAAGGGCCGGCGCCAATGATGGCTACATCAACATCCATGTTGCTGATTTTATGTGTCTGATGGCTTAACATTTACACTGTTTTCCTTGTGATAAATGAAATAAATGGTGCGAGTAAAAAGGAAAAACTGATCCCAAATAATAATGTAAGACCAAAAAAGTGAATCGCATGAGTTTGACTCAGCGCCAGCAAACCAAAAGCCAATAGTGTTGAACAGGCTGACATAAAGATAGCCATCATGACTCCGCGACTGGTGTGTTTGGCTTCGGCGAAAAAGAGACTGTAATCGATACCAATTCCCAGCACTAAAATAAGCGCTAAGGCGTGAAACAAGCTAATGCTTGAGCCAACTAAGCCTAAACACGCCAGGGTGAGCAGCACTGATAATGCGGGTACTGAAACAATGGCTAATGCCAGCTTAATGCCGTATTTAATACTGAAGAGTAGGCAGGCCAAAGCAAATACCCACACTAGTAACTGCAATGTTAGTTGACGATATTGGCCCATTAAAGCCGATATATCGCCGACTTTATCAATTAACTGCACCTGCCCCAAAGACCAATCATGGCGAGTCAGTCGTTGCTCAATAGAGGCTAATGAGTGAATGCCACCTAGCAATACAATTGCGCCATATTGCTGGGTTTGGTCTGTGGTCGCTACAGCACCAAGCCATAAGGCACGTAAGTCATCATTGGCTAGGGCTAACACTTCTTTTGGGGTTAGATATTTTGATTTTGCCTGATCAAGTTGTCTCAGCAGGCTGGTATTTATGTTGTCATCTAGGCCCATGTTGCTAATGATTTCGTGCAAATGTTGCTGATAAAGTTGTTGTTGTAACTCATAATTATGGCGTTGACTGGCAATGCTGGGCATAAAGCGGCTTAGGCTAATGGCTTGGTCTAACTCGCCATCGCCAATGGCTTGATTAAGCACAGGTGTCAGTTGTTCTAAGGTTTGCAATAAACCTTGTTCATTGTTACTGCTGACTAAAATAAATTGGTTGTCTGTGCCGCCGCTAAGTAGTTGTCTAAGCTTATTTTCTTCTGTGGTGATGGCTGCAGGACTTTGCTGTAATTGGCGAATATCATCATTAGATTCTGCTTTGGATAAGCCAAAAAATAATATAGCGGTTAAACACAGCAGCAGTGCCGCAATGGTGATTTTTTGCCACCATTGCGGCGCAGTAAAAATGCGTTTTAATAACGTTAGATAACCTTGGGCTAGGGTTAATCCAGGTGTTGGTTTAAGCGCATGGTTGCCCAATAATGGGAACACCAGTAGTAGGGTTAGGTACGCACCTATTAAGCCAGCGGCGCAAAATACTGCCACCTGTTGCATCCCTGGAAAGGGGGTAAAACCAATAGCGATAAAGGCACTGGCACTGGTAGCAAGAGCGAGAGTGAGCGCCGGAAAAATACGCCTTAAGGTATCACTGGCGTTGTCATTGGGGTGAGCCTGTTTTTCACAGTAAAAGTGAAAGCTGTAATCAATCGCTACGCCAATTAAGCTGGTGCCAAATACCAATGTCAGTAAATGCAGCTCGCCAAAAAGGCTTAAGGTGGCGACTAGCGCAAACACCACACCGCTCGTTAAGGTAAGTAGTGCCGCGAATAATGGCATCACCGATCGAAATGCCAACCAGACCAATAAGATAATCCCCAACATGGAAATTAAGCCAATGCGGCTGATCTCTTGTTTGGCTGACTCGGTGGCAGCAATGGCATGAAATAACGCCCCAGCCTTAAGAAAGCTCACTTGGGAATATTGCTGGTTAATGTGACTCAATGCAGATTCCAATGCTTGAATTTGCTGTTGCTGAGCGTTGGGGCTAAAGGTGCTGTCACGGCCTTTGGCCATCACAATCGCCGCCACACCGTCGGCAGTATCTGTGAGTAAAATACCCTGTTGGCTGCGCAGCGCATTATTGGGCGATAACGCCAGTAAGTTGGCTGGAAACATCAGTAATGGATCATTGCTGAGCAGTTGGCTGTTGGCAAAACCAAATGCGCTATAAAGTTGGCTTTGGGCTGCGGTAAGCAGTTGGCGCCAATTATCGGTTTCAATGGCCTGCGCTTGCTCTGGTGTCAGTAAGCCAAAGCGATGTTCGAAGTAGACTTTAGCTAAGTGTTGTAGATTATCATCTGCGCCGCTGCGAACGGCAGTAAAGGGCGATTGATTGGATTGATTGAGCGATGTCATCAGCTGCTTGGCTGCGCCGATAGCTTGGGTTTCGTTTGGGGCAATTACCGCAATATACACTTGATTAGCCAGTTGCTGTTCTACCTTGTTTAAGGCTTTCTCGGTAAGCTTATCTTGTTGTAGGTGCGGCAACATGGCTAAAATATCAGTCTGAATATGTGCACCTTGCTGCCATTGCACAAAGCCTGTGACTATCATTGCTAGCAGCAATACTCCCCATAAGGCAAAACGCCCAATGGGAGATAACACTGCATTAAGCGATAATCGAAGCATTATTGATTAGACTCACTGCCAAGGCTAAAAAGCTCGAGTTCAGTTGTGCTGAGCGGCCCTTGCTGGGCATCAAGAAATTGAATTTGAGTATAATCGCTGATATCGGCCTGGCTGCTGGTGATGATTAATGAGCGTAATAGAGTATCGCCACTGAGCGTGATATTGCCCATGGATGCGCGTAGTTGTGGGTCTTTAGCTTGCAAGCCGAGTTGCCATGGCGTGCCTGCGTTGTAATTAGCGGGCATAAATAAGGTGAAATCCGCACTTAAAGCAGCAATATTACCCGCCATAATTGCTTGCAGTAACCGCGGTACTTGCTGTGCGATTGGACTACCACTGGCCATAGCATTCAGTTGTTGGACCTTGCCTTGGCTGTTTTGCTGAATTAACTGCTGATCTTTTAGCACCATCAAGGTGCTAAATGGTCGCAGCTGCTGCCATACTAACCCTTGCGTCGGACTAAAAATAAATTGTCCCTGGCTGAGCAAGGGCTTTTTTAGCACCTGTAAGTGACGCCGCTGAATAAACTGCCCTCTGGTATCAAGTTGTAAATTCAGTTGTTGCGCTAGCGCACTGAGCGCTTCTGTGGTGGCGGGTTGAGTATACAACGCCTGAACATCTGCCAGTTGTGCTTGAGTCAGTGGTTTATTACCGCTTGCTAGTGAATGTTCATTGGCGGAAATACTGCCAAGAGGCAAACAGAGGCAGATCACTATCCAAACCTGAGTAAACATGCCTTTGCGAGTATTCATTAAGCTTGGCTCACATCAAGTAATCGACGAATTTTTTCCTGAAATACTTCAGGGGTGACAAAGCATAATTCTTCGGTCGTAATATCTACCGCAGCTTGAATGGTATAGCCTTTCGTTATCCGCGCATTGGTTTGGGCATCAACAATTTGGTAGTTAATGCGTAAACGATTTTCCCATTCAACAATGGCGGCGAACACTTTGATTTTTTGATCAAAAGTGCTGCTTTTAACATACTTTACTTGCACATCGACAATCGGCCACGCATAACCCGATTGTTGCATAGTACGGTAATTATAACCGAGTTTATCCAGCAATAAGCAGCGCACAACTTCGAAGTAACGTAAATAATTACCATGCCAAGTGATGCCCATCGAATCAACATCGTGAAACGGGATCACCATGTCCATTTCGGTCAGTAATAAACCTTTCATTTAGCACACCTCCCACAGACCCAATTGAATCTTTTCCACTGTTTGGCGCAATACCGTCTCTAAAGGACGGTCTTCGGTTAGCAGTTCAAAATCTTCGCTGACTTGGGCTAAGGTCGTTGCAAGAGAGGGGGTTAATGAACTCGCATCGAGTTCTTGCTGCATAATACGCAGTTGAATACCTTGGCTCATGGCTAACAATGCCGCGGCAGCGACTTGTTCTGTGAGCTGTAAAATACGCATACAATCACGTGCAGCTATGGTGCCCATGCTCACTTTGTCTTGGTTGTGACATTCTGTTGAACGTGAAAACACGCTGGCTGGCATAGTGTTTTTTAATGCTTCAGCAGTCCATGCTGATACGCCAATTTGCACGGCTTTAAAACCGTGATTAATTGCACGGCGCTCACCTTCTGCAGCGGATAAATTAGCCGGTAAGCCATTGTTAAATTTAGGGTCCATCACTAAGGCCATTTGGCGATCGATTAAGTCGGCGATATTGGCTACGGCATTTTTCATCGCATCCATGGCAAAGGCAATATGGCCACCATAAAAATGACCACCATGGAGAATATGTTCACCTTCGGCATCAACAATCGGATTATCGTTAGCGCTGTTAAGTTCGGTTTCAATAAACTGACGCATAAAGGGTAGAGCATCTTGCAATACGCCGATGATGTGCGGTGCACAGCGGATAGAATAACGGTCTTGAAGGCGGTCTGAATTTCGGGGATGCACATGATGATTTAAGTCCTCACGGATCCAACTGGCAATCTGGTTTTGACCTGGGTGGGGCTTGGCGGCAAATAAAATTTCATCAAAATGGTTTGCGTTACCCTTGAGCGTTAACGATGCCATGGCGGTGATCCGGCTTGATAGGCGGGTTAAATATTGCGATCTGTCATAGGCTAAACAAGCAAGAGCCGTCATAACAGCAGTACCATTCATTAATGCGAGACCTTCTTTAGGACGCAAAGTTAATGGAATCATGCCAAATTGTAGATAAACATCTTTAGTCGCTTGGCGTTTACCTTGGTAAATCACTTCGCGTTCGCCAACTAATACTGCAGCAAGATAAGATAATGGGGTTAAATCGCCACTGGCGCCGACCGAGCCCTCTTGGGGGATCACTGGAGTAATATCATTGTTTAAGAGCCACTCGATGCGTTGTAGCAGTAAATAACTTACGCCTGATTTGCCCACAGCCAGTGAGTTTAAGCGGCAAGCCATAATCGCGCGGGCTTGCATCGGGCTAAATACATCGCCTAAGCCACAGCCATGGAAGCGGGTTAAGTGCAGCGGTAATTCGTGAACTAAATCTAAGCTAACATTAACTGTACACGAGTCGCCGTAACCCGTTGTCACGCCATAAACCACGCCTTCTTCATGGAGTACGCTGTCAATAAAGCGTGCACCTTTTTGAATATATTCAACATAGTCAGCAGTATCTGTCAGTTTGACCGCAGCGCCTTTGGCTATAGCCACCACTTGCTCAAGACTAAGATAGCGTTGGCCTAAATGCACTGTGCTGTCGGCGGTTGATGACATTGAAGATGAATGGCTCATTAATTATCTATCCTGACTGGGTAAATGGGTTGCGCTTGAGGGAGAGTGCTGAGTATTACGCCATACCAGCTCGTCTTTGCGCCAAAAATCGAAAAAGTTAAACCATTGCATCGGAGCGAGTTGGGCAAAATGCGCTAAGCGTTGGCTGTATTGGCTCATGGCGTCGGTTAAGCGTTCAATTCGACCTGTACGTGGACCTTTTAAGCTGTCGCTTAGATGTTCAACATGTACTTGATAACGGCCATGCTGACGAATACAAAATAAGGTGTAAACCGGGCAGTCGAGTAAGCTTGCTAAAATAAATGGCCCTTGTGGAAACGCTGCATCTTGGCCTAAAAACGGTAAATAGGTTACACGGCCCTGGCTGCTCGACGAGGTGCGGTCAGCGGCAATTACCACAATTTCACCTTGGTCGATTTTTTGCTGCAGTAACATGGCAGTACTCGGATCGAGCTCGTTAACATGGATTAAATTTAGGCTACTTTGTGGATTAAGCTGCTGTAGAACCTTATTAAAATTTTCCGCATTTTGGGTTAGCACCATCACATTCACTTTGACATTTTGCTGGTGGACAGAGATAGCGCGGCACAGTTCCATATTACCTAAATGCGACACAATTAATACGGCGCCCCTGCCAGTAGCCGCTTGATCTGCGAGTATTTTACGGTCGTCAAAGTCGACTTGGTCTAGATTTATCCGGTTACACCAAGCGTCAATTCTATCGAGGGCGGCATTACCAAAGGCAAAAAAATGTTTGAGGCTATCGCGCCAATTGACCTCGCGACTGAGATGAGGGTGATTGGGTTGTTGCTGTTGCACTCGGTGTAAAAAGTCTAATGATGCACGGCGAGCTGTTGAGCCAGTGAGAAAAAAATAACAAATTACTGGATACATAACCGCTCGGCACAACCAATGCCCGCCCAAACGATAGCATTGGGCTAACAGCTTAATCCCCCAAAAACTGCCTCGCTCGGTCATTGTGGACCAATGTTTTGGTGACTGAACTTGAGTTGGGGGCGACTCTTTTTGCTGTAAAAACCGTGTACTAATAATACGTGGTAGACGCGCTAACATGCCAAAAAATAACTTGGTGTGCATCCAGCTGATGCGCACATTATCCTGAACGCCTTGAAAGTGACTGATGCCATCTTCAGGATAGATGACTTTGGTTGGCACCTGCACGACGGCAGTGCCTTGCCAGTAAAGCTTGACCATGATCTCAATATCAAAGTCCATCCGTTCGCCTAACGCGTGCTGGCTAAATAATTGCTCAGTCGCAGCGAGTGGGTAGATCCGAAAGCCACACATAGAATCTTGAATATCAAAACTTAAGGTCTCAACCCACACCCAAAAATGAGTGATATAACGCCCGTATAAACGCCCTTTAGGCACAGACTCATCATAAATTGGTTGGCCAGATATTAATGCTTGTGGGTACTGCTCACTGGTCGATATTATTAACGGAATATCGTCTAAATTATGCTGTCCATCAGCATCGACCTGTAATACATGACTAAAACCATCACGATAAGCTTGGCGCAGCCCGCTAGTCACAGCGGCTCCTTTACCACGATTAAACGGATGACTAATAAGCGTTACCCAGGCAAATTTTTCCGCCATGGCGTGCAATAGGTAACGAGTTTCATCTTGGCTGCCATCATCAACCAAATAACATTGCAGGTTGAATTTTGCCAACTCTGCGAGGGTTTTCTCTATGGCGATATGATGATTGTAGTTAGGAATAACCAAGGCGAGCTTCATGAGTCACTCTCAATATTGGTTGCTGCATTAACCCATGCGGGTTTGATAACAATGCGCCCAGAAGCAAAGCGTTTATCTTGATCGCGGTAACTAAAAATCAGTTTTGCTTTTTGCGCTTGGTGTTCAATCACCAAATCAACATAGGTGTCGGGTAATATGAGTTGCTGAAACTTAAGTACTTCTAATGTGGCAACCTTAGCGGAATAGCCAAATGCCTCGCAACCCAATTTGACCGCCCAATCGACTAGAGTTATCCCAGGTAATACAGCTTGCTCTGGGAAATGGCCCTTAAAAAAGGCTAAATCTGCACTAATAAATAAGCGCCAATGATAGCTATTATTATCGCCTTCATGGCTAATGATATGAGGTAATTCGGACTTAATCATGACTAAATAAGGCTACAATTTCTGATTGGGTACGCTTGCCTTGGCTATTGAGCGGCAAGTTTTCTGGATAGCGCCAGCGTCTTGGTAACGTGATGCGCTCAAACTGACTTAACAAATGACTTTTTAATGCATTATTAACTGCCAATTTGCCTTCGTCCTTTAGGGTTTGCAAGCCTAAATCGCTTAAACATATTGCAGCACCTAACATGGTCCGCGGCTGTTCTAATACCGTGACTGCAGCTTCGCGCACAAAAGGATGTGTTTGCAGTAAATGCTCAACTTGGGCTAATGACAAACGTTTTTCTTCAATTTTTACAATGCGGTCAAGTCGGTGTAATAAACGGAACTGACCATCATTTACCAGTTCAATTTTATCATCGCATTTTAACCATTGAGTCGGGTCGTCTAAATAGACTGACTGCAACATTAATGCTCCATCTTGTGGCGCGATATCAATATTGACTTGGGTAAAGGCTTGCCATGGCTGCTGAGGTTGCAGCTGGCGGCGATAGGCAATACCGCCAGTTTCAGTACTGCCAAATATTTCAATAGGTAATTGATTAAAACAGTGCTTAACCGCCTGGGCAGCCTCAAAGTTTAACGGGCCACCCGAGCTGAAAATTAAGCTAGGAATTCGTTGTTGCCTTTGGTTTTCAAGTGCATCAGGTAAGCGAGTCAATTGAGCAGGGCTACTGATTAAACATAAATTTGGCATAATAGCCAAGTAGTAGCTTAAGGTTTCTGGATAGTCGATTTGTTCGCTTAAGAATGCGCGGCTCGCAGCCAAAGGCCAGAGAATTTTAAATAATAAGCCGTAGATATGTTGATGCGAAACCGTTGAAACGACTGAGCAATGAGGTAAATGTTCGGCGAAGGTGTGTTCAAGAATGCTGACTTCAGCATCCAGTTGTTGCAAGGTTTTCTTAACCGCTTTGGGTTGACCGCTACTGCCTGAGGTGAATAAGATTAATTCCCCCAAGGTTTCTGTTTTCGGCCAAGGTGCAGCGGGTAAACTTAATTCTTTTTTTAGCGCAATGTATTCACGCACCTCACATAGAGGTCTGTCGGCAATAATGGCATCAAATTCATGATTAAGTTGGCTCAAGGTGCCACCTTGGGTGTTGGCAGGTAATATCACTTGTTTACCCGCCAACAATGCCGCGCATAAACCTGCGGCAAATACGTCACTGTGCTTGGCGGCAAGCAACCAGCGCTTCGCTGTACTTTGGCTCAGTTGCGCATGCAGATGAGCAACTTGGGCACAAAATAATGATCCCGTCATGATGTCATGATGATCAAAGCTTATCAGCTGCTGAGAGGCCGGCCCTGTTGCTAACCAATTGAGTAAAAGTTTATTCATGTTTTTTCAACCAAAAACGACGGTAAATCCATTCTCCACTGAGCAGCATACCCATAAGCAGATAAGCTATCAGTCCGTTGTAAAGTGTCCATATTTCAATACTGGTTGCTATGGCCGTATAGGCAGCCACGGCACCATTAATAATAAATAACCCACACCAGAGTATGGTAATAGTGCGTAAGTAGGTAATGGCGGAGTCTGGTAAGTCAGGCTCTTTTAAGCGCGCTAAACGCTCAATCATGCTTGGGCCATTAATCAGTGAATAACCAAATAATCCCAACATACTCATATTTATCACCACTGGATAGAACAATAACCAGTCGTGACGCTGAGCAATAAAACTGGCTGCAGTTAATCCTATACCAATCAATATTGGCAGCGTCATGGATTTTACTTGCTGTTTATTGATAATAAATCGCATTATTAACGATAAGCATAGTAATAAGGCGATTGTGCCCGGTGGTAAATATTGCAATCCAAAGTACACAGCTAAAGGATAAGTGATAATAACCAAAGTTGTGATAATCAGCAGGACCAAGCGCATTAGCTTTTAATTAAACCTTCAATAGCATTGACGATATCATCGACGCTTCGCACTGCTTTAAAGGCTTCAGGCTGAATTTTTTTGCCGGTCTGCTGTTGCAATTTAATCACCAAGTCAACGGCATCAATACTGTCTAAATCCAGATCTTCGTACAAAGTGGCTTCGAGGGTGATATCTGCCGCATTTATTTCAAAGTCTTCAACTAAAATAGCGCTAAGCATTTCGAGTATTTGTTCACGATTTTGCATGCTAGCTCCTAAACACGTTGAGATTCAATAAAGCTAGCTAAGCTAGCAACACTGAAAAAGTGTGCTTTAGTTGCATCTGAATTGGCTTCAATTTTGACATCAAACTCTTTCTTAATCGCCAAGCCCAACTCTAGCGCATCGATTGAGTCTAACCCCAGACCGTCACCAAATAAGGCCGCGTCAGTTTCGATATCATCGACAGTGACATCTTCTAAATCTAAGCAATCAATGATCAGTTGTTTTATTTGGTTGTGTAAGTTCATTATTTGTCTTTCTTATCAGTATGGCTATCAATTGAACTTGATAGGTTGTTTAAGTGTATCAATGTAAAACTGCTGCAAGTCGCGCGTCAGCTGTCGAGCCATTTTGGCTTCATTACCCTGTTGAGCATCATACCGCAGGTATGGGATGCTTGTGCCAATTTCTACTGACATATTGATGGTTTGTCGCGGTATTTGGTACCAAGGTTGTTGTTTGGTTAAGCCGGCAACATCGGTTCTTAATACTACAGGTAAAATATCTGTTTGGGTGCGAAGCGCAATATTGGCGGCGCCACGAGCAAATGAGTTAACGATATTACCAGTTAATGTTCGGGTCCCTTCTGGAAAAATAATTAAGTTAGTATCACGATTTAATACCTGCAAGCAGTCGTGCAGGAGCCAATTGACTTCGCGATTGGGAATATACCCTACACTGGCGAGTACGCCGCGAAAGAATGGATTACGCCATAAACCTTGTTTGACAATACAGCCCGCATTAGGCATCAAGCTAATTAATACCACCACATCCACTAATGTGGGGTGATTAGCGATAACAATTTTCCTTTTAGCGTGTTGCAGTGCTTCGATATTCTTAGTACTCACAGCAATCACCCCAGCAAAACTAAGCATGGCGACAAATATTCTAAACATCCAGCTGACTAATCGTTGCACTCTTGCAACTCGCAGTTCTGGTTTAGTGGGCCAAAGTTGTAATAGAGGTAAAATAGTTAATGAACACAATAGGCCACCTAAACCAAAGGTAATATAACAGCCAACTCCAGCTAACCAGCGAGGAATATATCGCACTCCGCTGAGTTTCGGTGCGGGTGTTTTTGTTGACTCAATAGCATCAGCATGTGGCATCTCGTGTTGATCAGTCATGGTGTTCAAGCGACCAATACCAATGGCACAATTTACCTTGAATATTTTTTGCGCTAACAATATGGTGGATTAACTCGCTTAAACTTATATTTTTTTGTCCCTGTGGATTAGCGACATCCAGTGGATAATCAGACAAGCTCAGTGTTGTCCGTTGAGGCGCCTGTTTTTCAACGTGGTAACCTATGTGATCTTTTGGTGCAAGATACAACCCCAAGGCGAGGGGCAGTTCGACTTCGTTAGTAAATTCGCTGTATATCGGCGGCACAGGATCGTCACCAAAAATGACTAATAAGGGCTCTGGAGATTGTGCTAATTGGGCATAGGCTTCAATAAGTGCTTGAGAAAGGGTTTGTTCACCAGCAGCAATGGATGTAGAGGCTGTAGTGTTATTATTTACAATGCCAAAAATACCACTGGCAGTATTATGCACTGACTGACTAAAAGCCATTGGTGATAAAGCTTGCTGCTGGGTAATGTCATTAAGTAAGCCTAATGTTCTCGTGAGCTCGCCATGACGAGATGAGAAAATGCTCCGACAATGCTCTTCTGGCTGGCATTGGTGAGCTGCTGTTAGCATCATTTTAGTTAAACGACTAAAACGACGACGTTGCATGGCCGGAATGTGCTTTAAAGCTGGCGAGTCGGGCTTAGGCGTCAAGTTGCCATTTGGCTGTTGCCATTGTAGCCAACTTTCTGTGGTTTGAAAGTTTGGTGACCATGCCCCCCATGATAGAAGCTCAAATACTAACTGCATGACTTTCCCTCTATAACTGCCAAGCTATCCTTATTTAACAGTTAATAATCATTTAAATAATAAAGATTAGTTAACCTTAGCGATTGTACACTGAAGTTAATGTAGATAAGAAGTCATGCAAACTAAAAAGCCTAATAGTGGAGGGGGATTAGCTAAGGTGATGGCTCAATAAAAAACGCGACATATGTCGCGTTCATTTTTGATAGCTTAATCTGCTAGGGTTACTCGTGGTTATAAGCTTATTTGTTTGGAAAACTTTGTTGTAGCTTTTTGACCGCAGCTTTAATTTTACGAGTATTGTCAGGTCCCATACGGATCAACAGTTTTTGTGCACTGGGCAACGCTTCAAGGTTAGGATCAACGTATTTATAGTTCACACTGATTGATGAAAGCTCAATAGGGTCTTCAATAATCGGGGCGCTAGCAACCATGCTAAAAGCTTGCTGCATACGCTTATCAAAATCAATATCACTGTAACCGAGTTCAGTAAACGCTTCAGCAAAGAGTGGTTTTAATTCAATATAAGTAGCGACTAAATCTTTATCGTTCAAGCCTTCGATGAAATTCGCATACAAATCATATCGATGATATCCATCTGGATTAAGATAGGTTTTATTGGTTATCTCGCTCACAGTAAATTGGGTATCAGGGCCTTTTAACGGGCTTGCTTTATGCACGATATCACCTTGGGCTAGGTTATCAACAAACACCACAAATTGGCGAGCTATGTCCTTTTTCAAGATCATCGGCGCAATTTTCATACCGTTGGCAATGGCTAATGTTTTTGCTTCAACAAAATCATCAGATTCAGCTAATACTGGCAGAGGCTCTGCCACTGCAGCAGACGATTCAGATTCTCCAGCGGGAACCATATCATCAACAGTGCTAACGCTTTGCGGTTCTTCAATCGGCGCTTGTTCTATTGGCACCTCTGGTACTGATTCTGGCAGTTCAACTGGCGTCATGACAACCGGTTCTAATTCTTCGGTATCATCACTCGTAAAATAGAAGTAACTGCTGGCGCCTAATAGCGCGATAACGGCTATAGCGATTAATAGCATGTTAGAGCCAGTTTTTTCCGTGGCTTGTGGGGTAATTCTATCTTCTTCATTAACTTGCATTTCAATTCCTTGGCGTTATAGCTAATCGATACAAAGATCTAGATGGAGTCGAAAAATTCTGCATGATACTAATTACATTCAATAACTAAACAGTTGCGGAGGACTGATTTCAAATCGCTTTCACTGCGTTAAAGCTTTCGCTTTGCTTGCAGTAAGGTGATCCCCGCTAGCTGACTAGATAACAAACACAATTTATATACCATTTTGCAATATTCGGCCCACTTGTCTAGTGATAACTGATGATAATGAACAATATATTATGATCTATATTACGCTTGGACATATTGTTGTCTATCACCGATCCAGCGATGAATGATAGCATCTACGTTTTGTGGCACTTGCTGGTAAACATGAGATGCTAATTTTTGAGTTGGTGCAATTAAGTGTTGATCACGAATCAGATCAGCAATTTTAAGATCTGCCAAACCGGTTTGTTTGGTGCCAAGCACTTCGCCTGGACCTCTAATTTCTAAGTCTTTTTGAGCAATAACAAAACCATCGTTACTGTCTCTGAGTACGCCTAAACGTTTGGTGGCCGTTTGTGATAACGGGGCTTTGTAAAGTAATACACAATGGCTAGCTACAGCCCCACGGCCGACTCGACCTCTTAATTGGTGTAACTGTGCTAGGCCCAAGCGTTCAGGATTTTCGATAATCATTAAACTGGCATTAGGCACATCAACGCCAACTTCTATGACGGTGGTGGCGACGAGTAAGTTCAATTCACCTGCTTTAAATTGCGCCATGATATGTTGTTTTTCAGCGCTTTTCATTCTTCCATGGATCAAGCCTATTTTCAGTTCTGGTAACGCTATGGCGAGTTCTGTGGCGGTGTCTTCAGCCGCTTGGCATTCAAGTACTTCAGACTCTTCAATTAAGGTACAGACCCAATAAGCTTGGCGATTATCGTTTAATGCTGCTTGTTTTACACGTTCAATCACTTGCTCTCGGCGACTGTCGGCAAGGGCTACTGTGGTTACGGGAGTTCGTCCTGGAGGCAGTTCATCAATGGTCGAGGTATCAAGATCGGCATAAGCGGTCATGGCTAAGGTACGCGGAATTGGCGTAGCAGTCATTATGAGCTGGTGTGGATGGAAGCCTTGGCTGACACCTTTTTCTCGTAAGTCTAGGCGTTGATGCACACCAAAACGATGCTGCTCATCAATAATAATCAGCGCCAGTTTATTAAACACCACCGCTTGTTGAAATATTGCATGAGTTCCAATAACCATTTGTGCAGCGCCAGAAGCGATATCTTCAAGTGATTGAACCCTAGCTTTGCCTTTTAATTTACCCGCCAGCCAGCCGACTTTTAGCCCAAGTGGTTCAAACCATGCTGCAAAGTTGCTGGCATGTTGTTCGGCGAGTAATTCAGTCGGTGCCATCATGGCCACTTGGTAACCGTTTTCAATTGCCTGTAATGCCGCCAGTGCCGCCACCAAGGTTTTACCTGAACCCACGTCGCCTTGAACTAAACGCATCATCGGCGTTGGATGTTGAATATCTTGGCTGATTTCGGCGACAACCCGCTGTTGTGCTCCAGTGGGTTTAAAAGGCAGTTGCGCTAGAAAAGGCGTTAGTAACTGACCTGTCGCTGGCATTGGCACCGCGGCATCTTGGTTACTGCGTTGGCGTAGTTGCAACATGCTCAGATTATGTGCCAGCAGTTCTTCTTGGATTAATCTTTGTTGGGCAGGATGCTGACCTTGTTCTAATTCAAAAGGTGATACTGAGCTATGGGGGCGATGTAAAATATGCAGTGCATCACGCAGGCTAATATTGTTTGGCTGTAATGCACTGGGCAGTAACTCAGGTAATCCACCTTGGTCCAACATCGCCAAGGCTTGTTGTGTTAATTTGATCCAACTGGCTTGCTTTACCCCTTCAGTCGTCGGGTAAATCGGCGTTAGGGTGTCGCTTAATGTGACAGATTCACCAGGATGAATAATTTGATATTCGGGGTGAACAATTTCTTTATGATGATTGCCACGGCGTATTTCACCGTAAGCCCGAATGCTGGCGCCATTTTCCATGGCATTACGTTGCGCCATAGAGAAATTAAAAAATCGCAGGCTCATCATTCCGCTGTTATCACGGACATTACACACTAACATGCGCCGCCGACCTTGCATGATTTGAGTCGACTGAATTTCTGCTTCTATGGTGCCATAACTGCCAGGAGGTAATGCGGCAATAGCATGGATTTGCGTACGGTCTTCATAACGCAGCGGTAAATGAAACAGCACATCTTGTACTGTTTTAATACCTAACTTAGCCAGTTTTTCCGCAACCTTTTTAGCAACGCCTTTAAGGTCGGTGATCGGAACAAGATCCAGTCGTAGCAAATTGTGCTCACCTAAATTGATTACCAAAGATGTAAAAATTATAGTGATTTCAAGCTATCAATCTCAAATCACTGTAATTATATACAGATGTTTAAGGTATCTTAGCAGACTTTGCATACAAGGCAATATTAAGCCACTAATTACAACCAACCCTTTTGCTTGGCAATTCTGGCGGCATCAATTCGGTTACTGGCATTGAGTTTATTAATGGCTTCTGACAAATAGTTTCGTACTGTACCTTCTGCAATAAACAACTGACTGGCAATATCGCTGGTTGATAAACCTTCGCTTGCTAGGCGCAATGCGCGCCTTTCTTTGTCGTTGAGAGGATCTATTTCACCAATAGCGGTGAAAGCCAATTCTGGATCGATGACTCGTTTACCCGCCATGACTTGTTTAATCGCGTTAATTAAGTCAGCAGAAGGTGCATCTTTTAATAAAAAACCACCGACACCGTATTCTAATGCTCGTTTGATATAACCCGCTCGGCCAAAGGTGGTCAGAATAATCACTTTGGTCTGACTGCGTTGCTGTTGCAACCATAGGCTCAGTTCTAAACCTGATTTCCCAGGCATTTCAATGTCGGTAAGTAGCAGGTCAAACAAATCGGTTTTAAGTTGTTGCATCGCTTTATCGCCATCTTCGACTTCGACAATCTCTATTGCATTTAAGCTATCACATCCTAATGTGAGTAACGCGGCGAGGGCGCCTCTTACCATGGCTTGATCTTCGGCTAATAGAATTTTCATCTAACGGACTCACTTAGTGGCAATTGGATACTTACTTTATAATGGGGAATTAATTGATAGTCGATGGTGCCATGTAGCAAGGTTACTCGCTCTTGAATACCGGTTAATCCGTTGCCTTTAGTGATGGTTTTAACCGGTACATTCTCGATAAAGTTGAGTTTGAGGCAATTTAGGCTTTGTTCAATACGCAGGGTGCAATGTGTTGCGTGGCTGTGTTTTATGGTGTTATTAATCAACTCAGTTAACAGCAAGCTGATTTGCGATTCCATGAGTTCACTGAGTTTAGGGAATGTGCCTTCTATGCTGACAGCAATAGCGTTATCTCTTAACGTATTGGCTAAGGTGTTTAAGGTATGCGTCAAGCCTTGATGTTTATAGCCCGATACCGTGTGGCGAATTTGGCTTAAACAGTCTCGAGTTATCACACTCACTTGATGAATTTGCTGCTGCGCTAAATCGATTTTACCTGAGGCAATGAATTTGTCTGCCAGTTCAGCTTTTAAGGCGATGGCGGCTAAGTGGTGCCCCATCACATCATGTAAATCGCGGCCAATACGTTCGCGTTCTAATGCGGTAGCTAAATTGGCGACTTCATCTTTTGATTGTTGTTGCTGGCGTTTGATGCGTTGGCGGTTTTGTTCAATTATCCCAAACACTCCCACCCCTAAGCAAATTCCCATACCATAAAAAGTAAAAAAGTAGCCTGTGTAATCCATGCTAATATCGATCACTAAAAGCAAAATACTCAGTCCGATAAAACTCAATATGGCAGTACGAAGTGAGTAGAAAAAACCAATAAAGAAACAGCAAAAACTGAACAGTGATATGGCGCCACTGCTAACAAATGATGAGGCTATTGCTGTGACAAACATTAACCCAATAGGTTTGAGGGCTCGCTCTTTGCTACAGTTATAAGCCCAGAAATAACCGATAATAAATGGCACTAATAATAAGATTGCGATCGTAATGTTTAACCATTGACCGTGCATGAAATACAATGGAATAAAGTAAAAACCTAAGTTTATGAGGTAAACCCAAGCGGTTTTTTGCTCATAACTCTTTTCGTTGGGTATTGTTAAACCGAGTGTCATAGTGCCTCCTAGCGCAGTTAATCATAGAGTAACTGCGCGCTAACTCAAACCTATGCGAGTAATAATAAACTGGTCGATTACTGCTTTACTGTTTGTTGGTTTAACAGATATCTTGCCCAACCATACTGAGGGTCAACTTCAATGGCGGTTTGCCAATCTTGTAAAGCACCTTTTAAGTCGCCTTGTTCTTGTTTAGCGAGTCCGCGCCAAGTATAGGCTTCTGCATGTCCCCAACAGATTTCATTACAAGGCTGCTCAAATTGACTAATTGCTTGGGTTGCTAATGTTTGCGACTTGTCGAGTCCGCCACCAAATACGCTAGGGGTATAAAATGCATTAATTGCTCGCACTAAACTGACGCGCGGATTGTTAGGTTCCAGATCGTTTGCTTGTTGAAGTAATTGTGCCGTTTTCATTCCTAATACAGCACCTTTGCTATTATCAAACGAGATTTGCATTCCGTATACCGCAGCAAGTAGCGCTTGTGGGTCTGCAGATGGGTCTTGGTCTAAAAGAGATTCTAGAGTTTGCTGAGCATCGTTTAATGAATCTGTAGCGAGTTGACGTTGACCCATTATGTTGGCAGTAATGGCTAGACGATAACCAGCATAGGCTTTTTCATAATCAATAGCCTGTTCACTGTATTGGCTGAGTTCATTGATGTTCATGGTGTTGGCAGCAGCATCAATATCGCTAATATTAGCAAAGCTAGCTTGGCTGACTAAGGTTAAGCTGGTGATCAGTAGTAAGGTTTTCATGGTTATCTCCATTTACGTTTCCCCCAATCAAGATGTTGTTGGGATAGGTGTAGTATGGCGATAGGCGGGGGTTATTCTTAGACACAAAGGTCATCAATTGAAGATGACAAATGTCATGTATTGTCAGGATCTCGTATTAAATATGAGTATAGGCTTACAAAGTGTTATGAAAAGACCGAATGAATATTCGGCCTTTAGTATGAGTAATATTGTCGATAACTTAAACCACTTGCATCACTAAATAACTGGTGTAGCCAAGGTAACCAGCTAAAAGCACTCCACCTTCACGACGACCAATACGTAAACCGCTCCAAGCAAACGGCAATACCATAAACGCAAAAATCAGCATGGCGATAAAATCAACTTCGTTAAATCCGGCAGCGGATACTGGGTGAATTAATGCTGTCGCGCCTAAAATACCGAGTACGTTGAAAATATTAGAGCCAACAACGTTACCGATGGCAATGTCACTTTGACCTTTAAGAGCCGCCATCACCGAGGTAACGAGTTCTGGCATACTGGTGCCAATAGCCACAATTGTTAAGCCAATGATGACTTCACTAATGCCAAACTGCTTGGCTAAATCAACAGCACCATCCACAAATAATATGCCACCACCGACTAACATTGCGATTCCAGCAATAATTAATGCGATTGATAATCCTGGGTGTTGTGGATTGGTATTAACATCAACATCTTCTGGATTATTTTTGGCGCTGACATAACTAAAGACTAAATAACTAACAAGTGCACCAAATAAGATGGCTCCGTCGATAAAGCTGACTTCACCATCAAGCAGCAAAAACCACATTAGTACTGACGCGCAAATCATAATAGGAATATCGCGCTTAACCATTTGAGATTGCACGGTAATAGGGCGAATAAGGGCGGTGATGGCTAAAATTAAACCGACATTAACAATGTTAGAACCGACAACATTACCTAAGGCAATCCCAGGATTACCTGCTAATGCCGATTTTACACTCACCGCTAATTCAGGGGCGCTAGTACCAAATGCCACAATGGTTAAGCCTATAATGAGCGGCGCAATACCTAAACGCAGCGCTACGGCACTGGCTCCGCGCACAAGAGCTTCTGCGCCAAAGGTTAAAATGATAAAACCGCCGATAATATATAACGCAATGAACATGAGTCTCTGCCTAATTAATGGGTATGCAACGCTATGTAAACTCTGCATAGTTGATGGCGCGTATATTGACAGAATATGTCAAAAAAATACACGCATATTGCGTGTATTTTTTGAGGTGAAATAATCGATAGTGGATGACTACAATTCGTCTTCCCAACGTACTTTTGCACCGCGCACACCGTCTACTTTGGCGCTGAATGTTTTTTCCAGTACGTGACGTTTAATTTTTAACGTTGGAGTTAACACATCGTTCTCAATGGTCCAGTCATCATTGACGATTATAATGGCATCAACGTGCTCATGTGACTCAAGATGCGGGTTAATGCTGTCGAGCGTCTCTTTCAATGATGTTCTTACTTCCTCACGAGGCTGCAATTTAGAGCCTTCTGAAAGCTGCACTAATGCGACTGGGTGTGGTAAGCCAGAGCCAATAACACAAATTAATTCTATATGTGAATCTTGAGCCAATTTACGTTCAATAGGGACAGGTGCGACATATTTACCTTTTGAGGTTTTAAAGTTGTCTTTAACTCGACCAGTAATATCGATATAACCGTCTGCATCAATTTCGCATAAATCGCCAGTATGGAAAAAACCATCTTCGGTAAATGCGGCTGCGGTGGCTTCGTCTTGTAAGTAATAGCCGCTCATCAAGCCAGGACTTTTAACTAACAACTCACCTTGTTCAGTTTGACGTACCAAGCATCCTTCAACTGGACGGCCGACAGTGCCAATCTTCTTGGCATTAAATGGATGGTTGATTATCGAGTAAGCACAGTTTTCAGTCATCCCCCATGCTTCACAAATATCAATGCCGATATCGTTGTACCATTGAAGCAATGATGGTGGTATTGGCGCCGAGCCTGAGCCGTTTAAGCGTGATTGATCCAGCCCTAAACCTTTTTTAATCTTACGCTTAACAATACTGCTAATAATGGGCAGTTTAAGTAAGGTTTTAAGTTTTTTCTCACCAATTTTGTTGATGATATTGAGTTGGAATACCGTCCATAAACGCGGTACGGAGAAAAATATCGTTGGACGACAACGCTGAATGTCATCAACAAATGAGTCGAGACCTTCAACAAAAGAAACCGTTGCCCCAGAATAGAATGATGAACCTTCAATAGCTACGCGTTCGGTAATGTGTGCTAACGGTAAATAAGATAATAGTCGGTCAGTCGTGTTTGCTTGTAAATCACGGATCACGGCTTCACACGCCCAGCCATAACTGGTAAAGGTTTGGATCGCGCCTTTAGGTTTGCCAGTTGAGCCTGAGGTATAAATGATCGTCATGACTTGATCAGCAGTGGGTAACTGCTCATCAACCAGAGGTTGCCCCAGCTTCAATAGCTGTTCCCAATGATATTGGGTAGGCATGGTGTCATATGGCATGGCTAAACGGAGAATTTCACCGCCCACGGCAGCTTCTTGTTCTGCCCAATGATCAAGCTTGCCAGTAAAGATGGCTTTTGCACCACTGTGCTCAAGTATATAACGAATCGTTTCGGCATTAGCAGTTGGATAAACAGGCACACTAATATAACCACCGTACATTAATGCTAAATCGACAATAAACCATTCGGCACAGTTCTTAGACAGTACAGCAACTTTATCACCGCGCTCTAGACCTAAATGGCGCAGTGAACCTGCAATTTGTTGCACTTTTTGTTGAACTTCACGCCAGGTGAAATCTACATATTTACCGTCAATCGGCTGGCGAAGGTAAACTTTGTCGCCTTGCGTATCTACCCAATGAGACAACATCTCAACAGGAGTTTTAATTAAATTTTCCATCGACGCTTCCATGTTCTTTATTGTTATTGTGGGTCTCTATAAATTTAGTATGGCCATTTTTGTGCGCTGGCGCAAACAATTGCACAGTATGTGTGCAAGGTAACACAACAAACACGTTAGCAGAATTTACTGAAGAAACAATAGGTGTTGAGTAAATACTCTACAGTGTAAAACCCACAGATAATAAAAAAGGCACCCTAGGTGCCTTTAAAAAAATTGTACGGTTGTCGCTAAATTTCCATTATTCCGTCCATTTCAACCAATGACCCTTTTGGTAACTCTTTGACGCCAATCGCGGCACGAGCTGGATAAGGTTGTTGGAAGTAACGACTCATAATTTCGTTTACCGTGGCAAAATGAGATAAATCGGTTAAGAAGATATTTAGCTTAACGATGTCACTCATTTTTCCGCCAGCAGCTTCACATACCGCGGTTAAATTTTCGAACACTTGTACAACTTGTTCTGCAAAATCATCGCTCACCATGGTCATGGTTTTTGGGTCTAATGGGATCTGACCTGAAAGATAAACGGTACTGCCGACTTTAACTGCTTGTGAATAAGTACCAATAGCTTGGGGGGCTTTGTCGGTTGCGATGATAATTTTTTCAGCCATGTTGAATTCTCTTTATTTAATTGTGTTGGTTGGTAAAAATTAATAGTCAATGTATCGGCTTAGCGCTATTTGAGCAAGCCTCCTTAAACAGTTTCAATGCTACGAATAACGTCTGACCTAAATGGGTATATATGAGCTTATTATTAACTCATTATCATCAAGTATTACTTACCATAATAAAACCAGTTATTTGTAGCTATATATAAAATCGACAATCCATTTTATGATAAATAATTTATATATCAGGGATGACTAGCATGACATGGAAAAACAGCGGCGCAAATAAAAATGCACTACAACCGAGTTCACCTCATAGTTTAATGGGCTTAGACCATCAAACAGCATTAGAGCATGGACTTCGATTGCCGGTTGACTTTAATTACCAAAAAGTTGAATTTGCCTATCAAGCATTTGTTATGCTGCAAAGCCTTAATGATTATGACCAACAGCAGGTGATTAAAGAAATTCAATTTATCAGTCTGCACCCAACAGCAGCCTCGTCAGTTAAACAAAGCCGTAATCCCTTTAGGCATATGCGCCGCTCTGATATTCCATTTCGTAATTATCATTACTTTATTGATTATAAAATTGCCGCTAATAGCCAAGTGCATATAACCGATATATTATTTGATCAGCAGTTACATGGTAGGAAAGATCGTCATACTGATGAACGTACCATGTTGTATCGAGTAGAAAGGATTGGCTCCGGAGCGAAATACGATGGGGCAAAGTCAAGAGATGAAATTCAAGAACTTATCGATGAATGGGGTGATGCAAAGCCTAGCATACAAGTGAACACCCATCATGCCGCCGTAAATGGTATGTTAAATGAATTTACTAAAGCGCAGTGGTTAATGGGCACCCATTTAGACAGCGCTTATCAAAGTGATAGTATAAAAGCGTATACTCTATTTCATAATCCCAGTGATAAAGCGGTACGTGATGTATATGAATGCGCCTTTGACAAAGGTCAAAGTAATACTTCGCACAATGC
>NZ_JACJER010000005.1:0-78472 GCF_014164185.1 Shewanella sp. SG44-6
TAACTTCAGATTTTTTGCCATCATATAGCGAAATCCAATTAAATCGCTCAGTTCTACCCCTTAAGCAACCAATACAGTAACCTTTTACATCTGATTGACAAACACCTATGCAGGGACTCGGTATGGAAAAAAAATTTAATTGCGCCACGTAATACCCTTAGATTTTAATATAAATAATTTACAACCTAACACTGTTAACTTAAGTATATTCATGATTAAACTATTTGATATTACGAGGTGCTCTGGATAAATAAAAGCGTTTCCCAAGTTTAATCAAATTGTAGTGCAAAGAAATAATACTTACACCTGAATTGAAGGAGGGGGAAGTCTGACGAATCCCAAATAACCAATAACAAAAAAGCCCCGATGCTGTTAAGTATCGGGGCTTTCATATTCTTTTACAAGAAGTTTGGCTTTAAGCTTTTAGGCTTGAAACAACAAATGATCTAGCGCAGGATAAATCGGGTTAGAACAAGGCGCTTTACCACGACGTTTAGCTTTCTTAAACGAGTGGTGAAGCAACGCAGTTATCACCGATTTAGACAAGCTAGATTACATCATGCCGCCCATTCCGCCCATACCACCCATTCCGCCCATATCTGGCGCAGAATCTTGTGGTACTTCAGCAATCATCGCTTCTGTTGTGATCATAAGACCAGCAATAGACGCGGCGAACTGTAGCGCGCTACGAGTCACTTTAGTTGGGTCTAGGATACCCATTTCTAACATGTCACCGTAGGTGTCGTTACCCGCGTTGTAACCGAAGTTACCTTCACCGTTTTTAACAGTGTTAGCAACAACTGATGCTTCTTGACCAGCGTTAGTTGCGATTTGACGTAAAGGCGCTTCCATAGCACGTAGTGCAATCACTACACCGTGTTTTTGGTCTTCGTTCAATACTTCAACATCTTTAATCTTGCTTGCTACGCGAACAAGGGCAACACCACCACCGGCGACCACACCTTCTTCAACCGCTGCGCGAGTTGCATGTAATGCATCTTCTACGCGCGCTTTTTTCTCTTTCATTTCAACTTCGGTTGCTGCGCCAACTTTGATGACTGCAACACCGCCAGCTAACTTAGCCATACGCTCTTGAAGCTTTTCTTTGTCGTAGTCTGAAGTTGACTCTTCAACTTGTTGTTTGATTTGCGAAACACGTGCAGAAATTTGCACTTGGTCGCCACTGCCGTCGATGATAGTGGTGTTATCTTTAGTGATGATGACGCGCTTAGCTGTACCTAAATCTTCTAGAGTCGCTTTTTCAAGTTCTAGACCGATTTCTTCAGCGATAACAGTACCGCCAGTTAAGATTGCAACGTCTTGTAGCATTGCTTTACGGCGGTCGCCAAAACCAGGTGCTTTAACAGCAGCAACTTTAACGATGCCACGCATGTTGTTCACAACGAGTGTGGCTAATGCTTCGCCTTCAACGTCTTCTGCAACGATAAGCAATGGCTTACCTGTTTTAGCTAGACCTTCAAGGATTGGTAGCAATTCACGGATATTAGAGACTTTTTTGTCTACTAATAAAATGAATGGGCTGTCTAATTCAATGCTGCCAGTTTCTGGCTTGTTGATGAAGTATGGTGATAGGTAACCACGGTCAAACTGCATACCTTCAACAACGTCTAATTCGTTTTCAAGCGCTTGGCCTTCTTCAACTGTGATAACGCCTTCTTTACCGACTTTTTCCATTGCGGTGGCAATGATGTCGCCGATTGACTCATCAGAGTTAGCAGAAATTGTACCTACTTGAGCAATGGCTTTAGTGTCTGAACACTCTTGAGAAAGTAGTTTAAGTTCAGCAACGGCTGCGATAACCGCTTTGTCGATACCGCGCTTAAGGTCCATTGGGTTCATACCCGCTGCAACTGCTTTTAGGCCTTCAACAACAATAGCTTGTGCTAATACTGTTGCAGTAGTGGTACCGTCACCGGCAGCATCATTGGCTTTAGAAGCAACTTCTTTGACCATTTGTGCGCCCATGTTTTCGAACTTGTCTGTTAGTTCGATTTCTTTAGCCACTGACACACCATCTTTAGTGATCATTGGCGAACCAAAGCTTTTATCTAAAACAACGTTACGACCTTTAGGGCCTAAGGTTACTTTAACTGCGTTGGCTAGGATGTTAACGCCTGCAAGCATTTTTACGCGTGCGTCGTTACCAAATAAGACTTCTTTTGCTGCCATTTTTTGATGTTCCTTTAAATTTAATGATTAAGTGGAAAGTCGATTGATGCGTGAGGCTTAGCCTACTACTGCCATCAGGTCAGCTTCTGACAGGATTAAGACTTCTTCACCGTCAATTTTTTCTTTCTTAACGCCGTAACCTTCATTGAAGATCACTACGTCGCCCACTTTAACGTCAAGTGGAGTAACTGTGCCATTTTCTGAAATACGACCGTTGCCTACAGCAAGGATTTCACCGCGAGTTGATTTTTCTGCTGCGCTGCCTGTAAGCACGATGCCACCTGCAGATTTAGATTCAACTTCTAAACGTTTAACGATAACGCGGTCATGTAATGGACGAATATTCATCTATGAACTCTCCTAATGATTTGATGCCCAAAAAACGAGGCTATTGACTAACAAATAAGGGTTTTCCCCTTGATGCATGTGATATGGGGGTGGTTAGTCGCAGATCCAAGGGGAATTTTAAAAAAAACTCTACTTTTTTTAAGTCTGTTTTATTAAAGTAACGCTAATCCTGATAGAATTCGGCTCCGTTAAAATATCAAAGCTGAGAATTGATGAAAGACAGACACGGGTTGCTCACAGCGCCAATTGGTCGTGTGCTGCTTAACATGACCTTACCGAACCTGATTGGGATTATGACCATTCTTGGTGGCAGTCTGGTAGACATCTTTTTTATCAGTCAGTTAGGCACAGAATCGCTCGCGGCAGTCAGCTTTACTTTCCCGATAACCTTAGTCATTTCCAGTATTGGTATTGGCATTGGCGCCGGCGTGTCGACCAATTTAGGTCGCTTGATTGGTTCTGGGCATGCGCCCGAATCCAGAGTGTTTTTATATGACGCCTTGTGTATGACCTTTGTGATTATTTGGGGCTTATCGATTCTCGGTTGCATCTTTATAGAACCCGTTTTCAGTTTACTGGGTGCTAATAGCGCCAGTTTGCCGCTCATTAATGACTACATGTGGTACTGGTATTTAGGCGCTCCAGCGCTGGTGTTATTAATGGTGGGTAATCAAGCATTACGCGCCACGGGTGACACTCATTCTCCAGCTAAAATTATGATGTTAGCCGCGATTGTTAATTTGATCCTCGACCCGCTACTTATCTTCGGTATTGGGCCTTTTCCACGACTTGAAATCCAAGGTGCGGCGATTGCGACAACACTGTCTTGGGTGGTGGCCATGTCGCTGTCGGGCTACCTGATCATTGTCAAACGTAAACTGGTGCAGTTTGCAGACTTTGATGTTGGCCGGTTAATTTTACACTGGAAAGTCTTATCGCATATTGCCCGCCCGGCAGCATTAATGAATGTGATTAATCCGATTGCCAACGGCATTATTATGGCGATGTTAGCCCGAATTGATCATGCTGGTGTGGCCGCATTTGGTGCCGGTATTCGCCTAGAGTCGGTATTGTTGATTGTGGTGATGGCGCTGTCGTCGAGTTTAATGCCGTTTATTGCGCAAAACTTAGGTGCTGGTCAACATGATCGCGCGAAAAAAGCCTTATTGATGTCATTGCGGTTTGCATTTGTGTTTCAAACGTTATTGTTTATTCCGCTGTATTTTTATGCTGAGTCTATTGCCGGGCTATTCACTCATGACCCACTGGTTATCGAATGGCTGAGTTTTTATATTATGATATTGCCTGTCTCTTATGGGCCGCTTGCCATTGTGATTATGGTTGCCACTAGCTTAAATGCTTATCATAGACCCTTGAGTTCACTGGTAATTAACTTATGCCGCTTAATGTTATTGATGCTACCGCTGGCGGCGCTAGGCTCTTATATTGGTGGCGTGAAAGGGATTTTATTGGCACTCCCCATCGCCAATACGTTAATGGGTATAGCTTGTTATTATCTGGCGACTAAAATTAGCGAACCCGAAAAGATTAAGCATGCTGTGCCTTGCCCAGATAACGCTAATCACACCGCATCTGACGAACAAGTCAATGCAACCAAGCCAAGCACTCGCCTCAGTGAATATTAAACTGTGTTAATAATGGCCGCCGAACTTGCTTTTTAATCGCGCTAAGGTGATTAATAAGCTTATATTTGAACGCAATAAATCTGGTTTATGATGAAAAAGTCCATTTATGCTGCCATGCTCTCAGGCATTATTTGCCCTGGCAGTGGCCAACTCTGGTTAGGGAAAAAGCTACTCGGCTGGGGGTTTATCAGTATCAGTTTGCTGTGCGTGTTGGTGATAATGAACCAGATAATTAGCCGCGCCCAAGTGATTGCCGAGCAAATTTTGGCCGGTGAGATTGGCAATGATTTAAGCTCCATTTATGCTGCTGTCTCTGGGGCGGCACTCGACACTGCAGGTGCCAGCATGTCGGCCTTAACTTGGGTGTTTTTGGCCAACTGGGGCTTAAGCATTATTAGTGCATTTTGGTTAGGCGCGCAGCAAGACAAGCAGCTTCAGCTACAAAAATAAAAACCGCAATAAACACAAAAACAGCCGAGTAATGCATCTGCATCAATCGGCTGCTTATTCTTATCTGTCATCAAAACGCGGTATTCCGTCAACCGCAGATAACGTTGATCAAAGATTAAATTCGTTTAGTGCGATTAAGACGGTTTGTGGTCGTCTTTTGGCTTAATCGGCTCAACATCAATAATATCGTCATACTTATTTTGATCCGTTTTGGCATGCTTATCTTGAGGCGGGTTTTCACTCACATCAACATCATGTTGCTCATGCTCAATTTGATGGCTACGTGGGCGATCATTTTTATGCTCAAAATCACCGTCGAAGGTATTACCCTGCTGATCAAATGGCTTTTGCCCAGCAAAAGGACCCGATTGTCCGAAAGGACTTTGGCCACCAAAACCAGGTTTAAAACCACCATTGGCGACCACACGCAATTGCATACGCTTATATAAAAACGCGGCAATGGGAGAGCGGGTTAATGGGGTTAATAGAATTAAACCAATAAAGTCGGTCACAAAACCAGGAATAAGCAATAACACCCCGGCGGCGGCAAGCATCATGCCTTCAACAATTTCTTGTCCGGGTGCTTCACCACGAGCTAATTTTTGTTGCACGCTCATTAACGTGCTTAACCCTTGGCTACGTACCAATGACACACCAACAACGGCAGTAAAAAGTACCAAGGCGACGGTAGTCCATGAGCCAATTGAACTGGCAACTTCAATGAGTACATTGAGCTCTATAACGGGTACTAAAACAAATATTAACAATAAAATAAAAAACATATTGGCCTCTAATGATCGCTTTTTGATAGAGTGGCGACCGATAAAATAACTGTTGCCGATGAAACTTAAATGGGGGTGAACGGGTCTATTTTCAAGACGCGTCACGAATATCATCTCAGTTTAATGAAAATGATGCTAAAACATCGTACTGTAATGCATTGCAGTATAACGCCTTTAACTTAAGTAAACTTTAAGACAACTTATGTATAAACCTGAACAGCTACTTATTTTAACCTCTTGCCCAAATGCTGAGGTCGCTGCAGGTATTGCGACAAAATTAGTCGAAGCGAAATTGGCAGCATGCGTACAAATAGGCCAAGCCGTTGAGTCAATTTATCGCTGGGACAATAAAATTTGTCAGTCAAATGAAGTACCAATACAAATAAAATGTATGGCATCAGATTATCATTCAATTGAACAACTCGTGATCAAAATGCATCCTTATGAAGTACCAGAATTCATTGCCACTCCGATTATCGGTGGTTTTGGCCCTTATTTACAATGGATAAAAGACAACTCACCATCATGAAAAAAATCGTCGCACTATGCCTAACATCTCTGTTACTGATGTCATCAATCCTCCTCGCGCCAGTAGCACACAGCGCGAATGCCTTGGGGAATAAATTCAGCTTTTTAAGCAGTGAACCTGAATTAATGAAGGTCAACGATGCTTTTGTGTTTGACTACCAACAACAAGGTAATCAGCTCAAAATCAACTTTGTGATTGCTGAGGGTTATTATCTATACCGCGACAAGTTGCAGTTTTCTGTCGATGGTGCAGTTATTGGTGATATTGAATTACCTCATGGTAAAAACCACCATGACGAATATTTTGGCGACCAAGAGGTGTTTTACTCGTTCGTTGAAATTCCGATTGCGTTTAAAGAAGCCCAAGAAGGTGCGGTGTTTCATGTCACCTTTATGGGTTGTGCTGAAGGTACTTTGTGTTACCCACCGACCAAGCGTGATGTGACCTTATCAGCCATTGAAGCGAATGATGGCAAGATAGTCAGCAAAAAAGTGATTGGCGCCCCTGATGACACGCAATCAGCAAAAGTAACCAATGCAACTGATGCTCCTGCAACCCCTATCACTGAGCAAGACACGTTAAACCAAATGCTGCAAAACGATAGCCTGTTGTGGACCTTAGTGATTTTCTTTGGTTTAGGTATCGGCTTAGCATTAACACCATGCGTGTTCCCTATGTACCCTATTTTATCGGGCATTATTGTTGGCCAAGGCCAAAAATTGTCAACGGCCAAAGCCTTCACCCTCTCTATGGCCTATGTACAAGGCATGGCGATTACTTACTCCTTACTCGGACTAGTTGTTGCCTCTGCTGGACTTAAGTTTCAAGCAGCCTTGCAACACCCTGCAATTTTGATTTTCTTAGCAGTGATGTTTGTATTGCTGAGTTTGTCGATGTTTGGCATGTACGATTTAAAACTGCCATCTAAATGGCAGGAAAAAATGAACTCAATGTCGAACAACCAAAAAGGTGGCAACCTGATTGGCGTGTTCATGATGGGCGTGATTTCAGGCTTAGTCGCCTCACCTTGCACCACAGCGCCATTATCTGGCGTGCTTATTTACGTGGCGCAGTCTGGCGACTTGCTACAAGGCTTTTTAGCCCTATATGTACTGAGTATGGGCATGGGCTTACCGTTATTAGTTATTGGCACTTCCGGTGGTAAAATTTTACCTCGCGCAGGGGCTTGGATGGACATTATTAAAACCATCTTTGGCTTCTTGCTGATTTCAGTGTCTATTGTGATGATTGGCCGTATTTGGCCAGGTTTAGTATCCGATTTACTCTGGTCTGTATGGGCAATCAGCTTAATTGCTTACTTAATGCATCAAAATAGATTGTCAGAGTTTAACTGGAAACAAAGCACCCGTGGAGTACTGCTATTGTTGGCGTTAATGGCAAGCTTCTCTTATGGTTTCCAAGCAATGATGGCTGGCTTTGGCCATACCTCTGTGCAGATGAACCAAGCGGGTGTTGAAGGTAAAACCAAAACCGAAGCGAATCACTTTATCCGCATTAAATCGCTAGACGATTTAGAAGTAGAATTAGATAAGGCCAGTATTAGCGGCAAAACGGTAATGTTAGATTTATATGCCGACTGGTGTGTGGCTTGTAAAGAGTTTGAAGCCATTACCTTTAAAAATGCTGATGTAGAAGCACGGATGAAAGAAATGGTGTTATTACAAGCGGACGTGACTGCCAGTGATGATATTGATATTGAGTTGTTAGAGCATTATGGCGTATTGGGTTTACCGACATTATTAATGTTCAATACCGACGGCAAACAACGTGAAGATTTACGGGTAACCGGATTTATGGGACCAAAAGACTTTGCAGCCCATTTAGATATCCTTTTAGCAAAATAAATCGCCTGAGTAATATCGCGCATTAACGCAATGCGCGATATCTACACGGCAAATATAATGCATTCACTTTATTGACTAAATAAGTTACCTAACAGGCTATGTTGCTCATCATACTTAGCTGTAAGTAGGGTATTAA
Source organism: Shewanella sp. SG44-6 (assembly GCF_014164185.1). NCBI lineage: Bacteria > Pseudomonadati > Pseudomonadota > Gammaproteobacteria > Alteromonadales > Shewanellaceae > Shewanella > Shewanella sp. SG44-6. The sequence continues at coordinate 7,947 of NZ_JACJER010000005.1, forward strand.
GTGCAGTTATAAAGATAATCTGTTAGTAAAATCTTTGCCTAGAACACAATATAAAACAGTATCTTTAATCACTAAAGATGCTGTTTTTTGCTTTTGTGGTATTAAAGTCACCGTAAGTTAACCTTTTTCTTATACAATATAATTTTTATATTCCTCATCTAAGGAGTTTTATGGAACCCGCTATCCTTATTATCACTCTGCTTTGCGGTATGTTGGTTAGCCGTGTTGGTTTACCGCCACTCATAGGTTATCTTGCTGCTGGTTTTGTATTATTTACCTTAGGAATTAAAGACACTAGCTTGCCTATTTTGCAACAGCTTGCCGACCTAGGCGTTACCTTACTGCTGTTTTCCATTGGCCTTAAACTTGATCTAAAGAGTCTTTTTAAAGCCGAAGTATGGGCTGGTTCAAGTTTGCATTTAATCGGTTCAATTCTGTTTTTTGTGCCTGTACTTAAGGTATTAGGCTTTTTAGGCATTGAGCAACTAGATGGGTTTAGCTTTAATCAACTGATGCTAGTTGCGTTTGCTCTGAGTTTTTCAAGTACTGTATTTGCGGTAAAAGTACTTGAAGACAGCGGTGATATGCAGTCTCTATATGGTCGAGTAGCGATTGGTATCTTAATTATGCAAGATATCTTCGCGGTAATATTTTTAACCATTTCCAAAGGTAACATTCCATCTGTTTGGGCCTTTGCCTTGTTGTTACTCCCATTAGCAAAGCCACTGATATACAAAGTGTTTGACCGAGTAGGCCACGGTGAAATGTTAGTGTTATTTGGCCTAGTAATGGCCTTAGTTGTGGGCGCATGGCTATTTGAAGCCGTAGGTTTAAAGCCAGATTTAGGCGCTCTAATTGTGGGGATTTTACTCGCAGGACATGCTAAATCATCTGAATTAGCTAAATCGATTTATTTCTTTAAAGAGCTATTCTTAGTCGCATTTTTCTTAACCATTGGTTTAAACGGTTTGCCGACACTGGCAGATATCGGCTTAGCCGCTATTTTAGTGGTGTTAATCCCGGTTAAGATTGTTATGTTTATCTACTTGCTAACCCGCTTTAAATTACGTTCGCGCACCTCGTTATTAGCCTCATTTAACTTAGGTAACTACAGTGAGTTTGGTTTAATTGTAGCTGCTGTTGCGGCGCAAAAAGGTTGGTTACCACCGCAATGGCTGATTATTATTGCGGTCGCCTTAAGCATTAGTTTCTTATTTGCAGCACCGCTGAATAACAGCGTCGCGAAGATTTATTTACGTTATCAAACCAGACTAATGAAACTAGAACGCCATCCTTTGCACCCTGAAGATCGCCAGATTCCAATTGGTAATCCACGCTTCTTAATTTTAGGTATGGGCCGAATTGGTTCAGGTGCTTATGATGAATTACGTTCAAAATACATAGGCGAAATATTAGGTATTGAGCATAAACAAGAGCTGGTCGACTTTCATCGCAATCAAGGTCGTAATGTCGTTCAAGGGGATGCTGGCGATACCGATTTTTGGGAAAAGCTCGAACGAGCTCCTAATTTAGAGTTGGTTTTACTGGCAATGCCAAATCACGTCGGTAACTTGTTTGCCGTTCAACAACTAAAAAGATTAAATTACGAAGGTAAAATCAGTGCCATTGTACAATACACAGAAGACGCCGATTCGTTAAAAGACTCAGGTGTGAATACTGTGTACAACTTGTATGAAGCAGCAGGTAGAGGTTTTGTTGACCATGTGATTAAAGAGCTACTTGATTCGCCATCAGTCATCGCATCTGAATCCGCCGGCGAAATAACCAATGAGAATCACGCTATAGCGGCAGATGAGCAGCCCGTTAAGTCAACATCATAAAATCTGTCCCTAAGTTGCGATCCATTTAAAACGCCTAGAAATATCTCTAGGCGTTTTTGTTTTCCACAACGTATTTTCAATTTTGCGTCGGATAAACAAATCACAGTTACAGATCGAGTAAAGTCATGCTATAACTCCACTAATAAGACTTTTTCTTGTCACCCTTTGTTGGATTTTTTGAAGTATGTCAAACCCTGCTCAACGCGCGACTAAATTATTCGTGCAAACTTTTGGCACTAAGCCCGATGATTTATACCAAGCGCCCGGGCGAGTTAACATTATGGGCGAACATACCGACTATAACGAAGGCCTCGCATTACCTGCCGCCATTAATTTTCATACTGTTATTGCTGTAAAGCATCGCGATGATGATTTATTTCGCGCGGTCAGTACCGCTTTTCCGGGGCACATTAAACAATGGTACTTTGGCGAAGAAGGAACCGTAGCTGCTGGCGATGATTGGAGCCATTATTTAAAGGGCGTTACAGCCGCAATGAACCAATCAGGTTTACAGGCAAAAGGCTTAGACTTAGCGATTGTCGGTGATGTGCCGCTTGGGGCAGGTTTATCATCTTCAGCAGCACTGGAAATCGCGTTTGGTACTGCTATCAGTAATGCCAGCCAATTACATTTATCACCTATTGCTATTGCCCAATTAGCACAGCGCGGTGAAAGCCAATTTATGCAATTAAATTGCGGCATGATGGACCAAATTATCAGTGCGATGGCAGAGCCCGATCATGCCTTATTGATTGATTGCTTAGAACTAGAAAGCGAAGCTGTGCTATTGCCTGAAGAATTAAGCTTGATTGTGATTGATATAAAACAAGATCGTCATGTTTTTACACAGCAGTTTGAACAGCGCAAACAAGAATGCAGTCAGATCACTGCGATACTTGGCCTCGATTCTCTTCGCGATTTATCACTCGCCCAACTGAATCTAAATAAAGAGGTATTGAGTGATGAGCAGTTTCGCCGTGCTCGCCATGTGATCACTGAAAACCAACGCACCAGTAATGCAGCCCGAGCATTACAACAGAATAATATTGCTCGTTTTAGTGAGTTAATGGCGCAGTCTCAAGTTTCAATGCGTGATGATTTTGAGATTATTACCCCAGAAATCGATTGCTTGGTGACTATGGTTGCATCGCTGATCGGCGAACAAGGCGGTGTGCGGATGAGCGATGGCTGTGTATTAGCTCTGGTTAATCATGATCTCACCGATGAGGTGATTAATGTGGTTGAAAAGCAATATTTTAAGCAAACAGGTATCGAAGCAACAATATACTTGTGTTCAGCAAGCGGCGGTGCAGGACGCATCAGTTAATATTTTACAAAAGTGGGAAGCATAAATGGTACGTTTTAGTGTATTGGAACCTTGGCAAGATCCCCGTGGTGGAGAGATTGAACGGGTAAGAATCGATAATGGCATCATCGCACTCGAAGTATTAAGTTTAGGCGGCATTATTCGATCATTATGGACTCCCGATCGCAATGGTGAACGTAAAAATATTGTCTTAGGTTGCGACAGCGCCGAAGATTATTTAGCCCAACAAGCACATTTAGGTGCGATTGCAGGACGTTATAGCAATCGTATTGCCAATGGTAAAACTCAATATAATGGCCAACAATACTCACTGAGTATTAATCAAGCGACTAACTGTTTACATGGTGGCGCGGAGGGGTTTAATCGCAAATTATGGCAGCTTGGGCCATTAAGTGATGGCATGCGCTTAACCTTAAAAAGCCCTGACGGCGACATGGGGTTTCCAGGTAATTGCACCGTACAGCTCGATTACCGCTTAGCGGGTAACAATGTGTACATTGAAATGCTGGCCAGCACAGATAAAGCCTGCCCCATTAGTTTAACCCAGCATAGCTACTTTAATTTAGACGGTAATCGTAGCGATACCAATGCTCAACATACTCTACAAGTGGATGCTAAACATTACCTCACAATGAATGATGTTGGCATACCAACGTCAATGCAAGCTACCGCAGGCAGCGATTTAGACATGGCTGTACCTACACCAATGTCGGTGCAGACCGAGCGCGCAGCATTGGCCGCCACTAAAGGTTTTGATCATTGTTATGTGTTAGATAACCCAGGGGCAGACTTGCAACGTTTTGGTTGCTTAGCCAGCCCAAATAGCGGCCGCAGTATGACGGTTTATACTAACCAACCCGGCATACAAGTTTACGGGGCTAATTTTTTGCAAGGCACTATTGGTAAAAAACAACGTCCACTTTGCGATCACCAAGCCGTGTGTATTGAACCGCAGATGCTACCTGATTCACCTAATCAACCAGACTTAGCTGGTGATGTGTGGGTAAAACCGGGACACGTTTATCATCACATCACTCGATATCAGTTTGATGCAGAATAATCCGCCTGTTAAATCTGATTTTAATGCTGAAGACATTGGCCAAATTGCCATAGGGGCTTTTGCCCTGTCGGTGCCGATTGCATTTTCTGAAGAAGCTTGGCATTTATCAGCCAGCTTACCAAGCTTAAATTTGGTCTTGATAGTGGTACTGTCGCTAGCGTTTATTGCCTTATTTGCCTACCAGAGTGTATTTCAGGCCAATATTATTAAGCGCAGACAAGCATTTCTATTACGAGTCGTTGCTGCCTATATATTGACGTTATTAGTCGTGGGAATAGTGCTTTTAGCATTAGATAAATTGCCGTTATGGGACGATCCCATTTTAGCATTTAAGCGGATGATATTAATTGCGATGCCCGCATCGATGGGCGCAATTATTGTTGATAGTTTTGACAAAGAATAAACGTCATAAGCAATAAAAAATTATTGCTTATGACGTTGTCAATCTATGACCAATATAAACCAGTAATGCGGCTAATCACACAATACATTAAGTCTAAAACTTAATGTATTGCACAGAATTAATCGTCTATGCTATCACCTATTTCATCAAAGCTGTCATCATCATCATCTGAGTCATCAAATTCTGGAATGTCATCATCTGAATCAATAACTTCATCTGGTTCTGGCACTGGTTTAGCCTTACGAGGAGGCGCTGTGTCTGGTACTTTTGACAAGTCGATACGTGATTGATGCTTTAACATAAACTCAGCACGTGCCGCTTTCCAAGCATCATTAAACTCAGCGATTGCCGCTTTTGTTTGCTCATCATCTAAGTCATGTAAATTCACTTTAACGATGTCTTCTACATACTCAACAATCGTATTACGAATTGTATTGTAAAAGTAGATGCGCCCTGGAGACGCTTGTGGCAGTTGGTTATCATGAACAACAATAGTATTACCTTTTGATGTTCTTAATTCACCAAACCAAACCTGTTTTTTTGCTGTGTTATACATATATGCTAACGCCCTTAAATCAACACATATCCTAAAAATGATGCAGCTTGATGGCTAATAAAACAGCCAATCTACAACACGATTATTTGTTCTGTATTTACGTGGGTATTTAAACAGAATATTTCTGAGAATCAATGCCTAAAACGATGATTTTTTCAAGTAATCGCATAAAAATGTCCGTCGTAGTCGATTTTTAACACTTTACTGTCTTTTTTCTCACAAAATAATCGTCCACAAAGGCAATTAGCCACTTTTAGGCTAACCACTTTGTCTTGACGACTTTAGCTTAAAAAAATCAAGCTTCAAGTTTTTTAGCAAAATATATGCTGATAAATATTCCGAATGGATCGGCACACACATAACGCCGCGGCTTAGGCTTGTAGATTTAATACAATCTTGCCTTTATGTTGCCCAGATTCCATACGCTGATGTGCCTCGACGACTTGAGCAAAAGCAAATACGCTATCTACAGGAATACTCATTTCACCACTGTTTAATAATGGCCATACATATTGCGCTAAGCCTTGAGCAATTTGCGCTTTATTTTGCACGCTTTGTGGTCGTAATGTTGAACCTGTCCACACTACCCGTTTTGCCATAATGCGAAAAATATCTACATTTGCCTGAGGACCCCGTTGCATCGCGACGGACACCATACGCCCATCAGTGGCTATGGCTTTGAGATTTTCATTAATAAAGTCGCCACCAGCAATGTCCATAATCACATTGACCCCTAGGCCATCCGTTGCCGCTAAGATAGGTTCGACAAAGTGCTCTTCATTATAATTAATGGCCACACTGGCCCCTTGATCCAAACAATATTGGCATTTTTCAGCGCTACCAGAAGTCGCAAATACCTTAGCACCTAAGCGACTGGCCATTTGGATTGCGGTCGTGCCGATACCGCCAGATCCACCATGGATCAGTACGGTTTCACCTGCTTTAAGCCCGCCACGAATAAATAAGTTACCCCACACAGTAAAAAAGGTTTCTGGCAGAGCTGCCGCTTGTACGTAACTGTAACCGGTAGGAATAGGTAAACAATGGGCGGCATAAGTGTTAACCAGCTCGGCATAACCACCACCAGGCACTAACGCACACACTTTGTCGCCGACCTGCCACTGAGTTACATCATCTGCCACGGCAACAATTTCACCGGCCACTTCTAAACCTAGGATTGGGCTAGCATCTGCTGGCGGTGGATAAGCCCCCACACGCTGTTTAATGTCTGGGCCATTCACTCCAGCAGCATGTACCTTAATCGTCACTTGACCCGCGGATGGCATCGCAAGAGTTGATTGTGCCATGGTCATCACGCTTGGTTCGCCAGGTTGCTCAACCATCACATGAGTAAATTGTCTATCTAATGTCGCCATAAAAATGTTCTCTCGGTTAATTGCAGTTAAAAAGTAACCAATGTTAACTATCTGTTATTGGCACACTGTAGCTGTTCACAATATGAACATATTTGTTAGTAAATACTTAAATAGTATCTTTTTTAATCAAAAAAAGATTGCCTCTTCACTTTAAACAATTACTATACGCGCCCGTTCATCCCATGGAGCACAATACTTGCTAAAGTACCTGTTCATTTTACTGTCTGTTTTCAGTATTCACGCCCATGCCGCGCCAATTCGTATTGCCTCAGATATTTGGTGCCCATATGCCTGTGATACTAACACTGGTTATGTTGTGGAATTGACTCGTCGCGCTTTTGAAATTCAAAATCAACCTGTTGAATTTATGATAGCCCCTTTTAAACGAGTCATGCTTGAACTTCAAAGGAACAATGTCGATGCTGTCATTGGATTGTCTAAAAAAGCGATAGGCAACTATCAATTACTGAGTAATGACGTGATTGTGGGCTATAAAAGTAACGACTTTTATACTCTAGTTGACAGCACTGAGTCATTTGAGCAAATATCCGACCTCAATAATACCCAACAGGTTGCCGTTGTCACTGGCTACCAATATGGCAAAGAACTGGATACATGGCTTAACTCCCACCCGAGCACCTATTTTGCCTCGGGTAATGACCCTATCGCGATGAACATTATTCGCCTTATAAAAGGCCGCCACTCGGTGATTATCGACAACAAAAATGTCATTGAGTACACCGCAAGTCAACTAAACTTAAATCAACAACTTCGTTATGCAGGCACTATAGGTAAACCGGTTCCTTTATATATTGGTTTTAACCCGCAAAATAAAGCCTATGTGAGCGCTTTTGACCGCGGCATACAGATGCTAAAAGCCAATGGCGAATATAAGCAAATTATGGATAAATACAAAATATTACCGGAAGTCACCTCAGCCGACGCCCGCTATAAAAACCTGCAAAAGTTTTTACCTATCCTTGATTAAACTCGCTGTTTTTATGCCAGAGGGAATTGGCATCAGCAAGGTGCAAAACTTAGTAACACTCTTCTCACTGCATAACCTTGTCATTTTCGTTACACTGCGCCAACAAAAAAATAATAAATCATCATTTTGGGATTAATGGCATCAGCTTGCTGAAGTCATAGGAGTATTTATGCGCGTGTATCTTCACCTGCTGATATTGGCATTGACCAGTTCAGCAATCTTCACCAGTTCGGCTTCAGAAATTGTCCAGAGTAAAGGTCGGTTCGACGACAAATTTCGACAACTTGAAGAGAGCCTTCCCACACCAAATGATTATCGCAATGCTGCTGGCGAACCAGGTAAAGAATATTGGCAACAACAAGTAGATTATAAAATCAATGTCACATTAGATGAACAAAAGCGTGCTATTCAAGGTGAGCAAGTCATTACTTATCATAATAATTCTCCGTATACGCTTAAATATCTGTGGTTCCAATTAGAACAAAATCGTTTTAAATCTGACTCAATTGCTGAACGAAGCAGCGCCTTTTATGGGGTTGATGGGAGCGTTAGGGCTGAGAACACTTATGGCGATAGCGCATTTGCAAAGATCAGCCTGCAAGATCTTCGTCGGCAACAATTTTTAGCCGACAATAACTTGGGTTACCAAATTGCGGCGGTAACCGGTGCCAATAAAAAACCACTGAAATACACCATAGTTGGCGCTCAAATGCGGGTCGATTTACCGACGCCCCTAAACAGCAAGCAATCGACGCAACTGCGCATTAATTACGGCTACAATATTTTAGAAGAAGATGCCGTAGGTGCTCGCTCTGGATATGAGCATTTTCCAGACGATAATCGTGAAGGTGGCAATGACATCTTCTTATTAGCGCAGTGGTTTCCGCGAGTCGCCAGTTATTCAGATTACGAAGCATGGCATAACAAAGAATTCTTAGGCAGCGGCGAGTTTACGCTCGAGTTTGGTAATTACGATGTGAGCATGACAGTACCTAGTGACCATATTGTGGCCGCTACCGGCGTGCTCCAAAACAGTAAAAGCGTGCTGTCATCTGAACAACTCAAGCGTTTAGATAGCGCCAAAAAAGCTGACAAACCAGTATTTATTGTCTCTAAAGACGAAGCTCTAGCCAATGAATCGAGTACAGCCAAAGGCACTAAAACTTGGCATTTTAAAGCCGAAAATGTGCGTGACTTTGCTTGGGCATCATCACGTAAATTTATCTGGGACGCTCAAGGCTACCAACAAAAAAACAGCCAAAACCCACATGTAATGGCGATGTCGTTTTATCCTAAAGAGGGTGGCGAGCTGTGGCAGCAATATTCAACAGCGGCAGTGATTCATACACTTGAAGTCTATTCACGCTTTACCTTCGATTATCCCTACCCTGCAGCGATCAGTGTTAATGGTCCCGTTGGCGGCATGGAATACCCGATGATCAGCTTTAATGGCCCACGTACTATTTGGCATGAAGATGGCAGTCGCACATACACCTTGGCTGAAAAACAATTCTTAATCGGCGTGGTGATCCACGAAGTCGGTCATAACTATTTTCCGATGATAGTCAACTCGGACGAGCGTCAATGGACTTGGATGGATGAAGGCATAAACAGCTTTTTAGACGGCATTGCCACCCGTGAATGGGACCCTAGTTTATCTTGGGGACGTGAGCCAACTGATGTTATTGAATACATGAAGTCTAATGTCCAAGTTCCGATTATGACTCAGTCAGACAGTGTGTTGCAGCTTGGTCCCAATGCCTACATTAAACCTGCTGTTGCATTAAACATTTTGCGTGAAGTGATATTAGGCCGTGAGCTATTTGATTTTGCCTTTCAAGAATACAGCCGTCGTTGGATGAATAAGCGCCCGACACCAAGCGACTTTTTCCGCACCATGGAAGAAGCCTCTGGGGTTGATTTAGATTGGTTTTTCCGTGGCTGGTTTTACACCACAGATCATGTCGATATCTCGCTAGATCGTATTTATAAACTGCGCTTAGACAGCAATAATCCTGATATTGATTTTGATCGTCGTCGCCAAGATTATAACGATAAACCTATGCCTTATTCGGTTGAACGTAATCAACAAAGTGGCCAAAAAACCTGGGTAGAACTTAATCCAGGTAATACTGATTATCATGACCAACATGATCAATTCAGCGTCACCAATAAAGATCGTAACAAGTACAACAAAAAACACGCCGAACTGGATCCGTGGGAGCAACAAGTCTTGGCGCGGGCATTGAAAGAAGATAAAAACTACTATGTGTTTAACTTCTCCAATCTTGGTGGTTTAGTGATGCCAATTTTGCTCGAACTCACGTTTGAAAATGGTGATACCAAGTCATTGGTGCTGCCAGCTGAAATTTGGCGCCGCTCACCGTTTGAAGTCAGCAAACTGATTGTGACCGACAAAGATAATGTATTAGTGTCTGCTGTGGTTGATCGTCGCGGCGAAACTGCCGATGTGGATATTGAAAATAACTATTATCCTCGTCAAATTATCCCATCACGCATTGAAGCCTTTAAAGAGGAAGAGCGTAAGGGTAATAAGTATCGCGATATCATGCATGACAATAAAGAAGCCCTGAAAGATCCTGTAATTAAAGTGAAGAAAAAGTAATGCGTCAATTGGTTCTAATATTACTGAGTGTTATTGGCTTAAGTTTATTGGCTGGCCAAGCCCATGGCCACCAGCAAAAAGAAGCCTACACCAGTATTGTGTTTAATCAGCGCAGCGGTATGTTGGAAATTCAGCATCGATTTTACTTACACGACGCTGAGCATGCTGCTCAACAAGTCATTGATAGCAATGCCGATTTAATTAGCGATCCCGTGAGTCGTGAAGCTTTTGCATATTACGCTATATCGACATTTTCGATGCAGGATCAGCAGCAACATCCGTTAACCCTGACCTATGTGGGCACTGAGTTACAGGGTAAGTATTTGTGGGTTTATCAGGAAACACCGATCACCACTAATATGGAGGGTTTTTATCTTAAGATGACGACCCTACAAGAATTGTGGTCAGAACAAACTAACCACATTAATGTTGAGCGCAATAAACACGTAACCTCAGCAAGACTGCATATTGCAGATTCTTGGCATTATATTGAAGTGGCAAAAGCCAGCGAATAAACACTGAAAGCTCGAGCCAATATCTAGCGCCCTATTGATGTTCAGTAGGGCGCTTTTTTATTTCTATCTGGCCACATCATCGAGTGCATCGGCCAAAGTTGAGTAAGTAACACACTGCACGCCATCTGGCTTAAAGCCTGCTTTAGCTAAGGTTTTAAGTGGCTGAAATTGAAAATCCGCGAGCAATACTCGGGTATTGTGGTGCTTACATTTCGCAATATACTTATACAATGCAGAAACACCACCAGAATCTAAAATAGACACCCCATCGAAATACAACACCACCCCATCTTGATCAGCGCTCAAATGCGCCAACTCACCAAAGACACTGTCGGCGGCGGCAAAAAATAACGGGCCATTGATTTTAAAGACTTTCCAACGCGGCGGTAATTCAACATGAATATGCTTTTTCTGCTCGCTAATGTCTTGCACCTTGGTCATATCAGCCACTTGTTTCATGAACAACAACGACGCCAAAATGATCCCCGCACTGATCGCAATCACCATGTCGAAGAAGATGGTCAATAACAAGCACACCAGCAATACCAGCACCTCGCTTGCGGGCGCTTTTTTTATAAGATGCACAATCTTAGGGGCTTCGCTCATGTTCCAAGCCACCATAATGAGTAATGCCGACATGCCCGCCATGGGGATATACGCCAAAATAGTACTCAGCGATAACAAAGACACTAATACCACCAGTGCATGGATCATCGCTGCTACCGGACTCACCGCGCCAGCTTTATAATTAGCCGCTGAACGAGCAATGGCCGCTGTAGCAGTAATACCGCCAAAAAATGGCGCGATAATGTTACCGATACCTTGGCCGAGCAGTTCGCTATTAGCACTGTGCTTTTTACCCGACATGCCATCGAGCACCACAGCACACAGTAATGATTCAATTGCCCCCAACATGGCAATCGCAAATGCCGCCGATAATAAATCGCTAGCCAATTGCCAACTGAGTTCAATAGGTAATTCGCCCGACTGGGTCCGCAGCCAAGGCCATTGAAAATCAGGCAACATGGATGGAATACCGGCGCCAATTGATCCATCGGCGAAAGTGAAACTAAAAGTAGAACCAATCGTCGCAACAGGAAAGCCTTGCTGATTGAGCACTAGCGCCACCAGACTGGCAACCACCACAGCCGGAAGATGTGCTGGCACAGGTAACTTGAGCTTAGGCCACAAAATAAACATCACTAACGCACTTAACCCCACCACCAGTGTAGGCAATGACAATGTCGGTAATTCTTGCGTTAATACGGCAACTTTACCGACAAAATTTTCAGGCATGTCACTGATGCTTAGACCGAAAAAATCTTTAACTTGCAGCACAGCAATCACTACCGCAATACCGCCGGTAAAACCTAAGGTGACTGACTCGGGGATATATTGGATATAGCGACCTAGGCGTAACAACGCCATAGCGATGAGTATCACTCCAGACAAAATACTCGCTAGCAATAATCCAGACAGACCATATTGATGCACTATGGGGTAAAGGATCACCACAAACGCCGCAGTAGGACCAGATACGCTATAACGTGAGCCACCGGTCAGCGGGATAATAAACCCGGCAATAATGGCGGTATATAATCCGTATTGCGGTGCAACACCAATAGCAATTGCCAGTGCCATCGCCAGTGGAATGGCAATAATGCCAACCGTTAAACCAGCTAATAAATCTTTAGAGAATGCATTGGCTTTGTAGGGAGCGTCTTTTAACGACTCTCTGAGCGCATGCCCAATACGAAGAGAAAATAAATGTGTGAGGTATTTCATTGCAGCGATCCCATAACCTAGTACGGCGTCAAGATACCCCTCATTATAGGCCGATTACTTTGCAGTACAATCGAATTAAGTTAACACCTAATGATAATATAATTATAATCACATTATAACGATTAGTTTTATCTGAATTGACGTAATCACAAATGACCCGCAAAAAAGCCAGCGATGGTGTCGCTGGCTTTGGCTAGGTAGATATTCATAGTGATTGATAGTGTAAACAATGGCTATCTTTACCCTGTAGCCTAATGTTAAAGAGCAATTTTAACGGCTAAAATCGATAGACACTTTGTGGCCGCGATTAGTATCTAGATTTTGATAATCCCAGTCATATTGCGTAATGAGTCTAGTGGTTAACTCAAGCCCTAAACCAAAGCCGAGCTCTTCAAAGCTATCAGCATAAGAGTCACACTGATTCGCGATACTCACCAATGTGGACGATTGACGAATGGTTACGCTGCCATCAATGGTGTGCTGTAAAGCATTACGGATTATGTTGGTGATAATAATTCGACAGAGAGTATCAGGCAGTTGATGAGTAGAGTCATCGGTTTCAATACTAATTTCAATATTCTTGCCGTGGATTAAATACCTTAACTCTTGCACAAGCTGACGAATAAGCTGACCCAAATTAACGTCGTTCAAGGGTAAGCTTTTACCTTCGCGCCGGGTTAACCACAATAAGGTTTCGGTGAGATCTGTCATGGTGAGCCCTGCACGTTCAATACGGTTAAGCACTTGGGCTTGCTTTTCTGCGCTCCCACCTTTGCTTATCAGCTTTTGCAGTAATTCAGTATTAGTCCGAATAACCGCTATTGGGGTGCGTAACTCATGGCTGGCATAGCCTAAAAATTGTTGCTCACGATCTAAGCTTTCCTGCACAGTGCCTAAACTCGTTTTAACAATATCGGCTAAGGTATTTAATTCGCTAAAATGAAAGTCGGGTATTGGCTGAGCTAATTGCTGGCTATTTAATCCTTTCGCCCAAGTTCTTAAACGCTTCATTGGCCGCGCCACTTTTCGCATCATTAACATCAACACGATAGTAAACATCACAATACCTAAAATTGCAGTCGCTAATATCACCACAAAAAAGGGAATGCCTTTAGGAGGAGACATAGTGCCAGCTTGACTGTCAAAGGTACTGGAGACATATCGCACCTCATTGCCTTTAAGCACTTTTATAACAAAAAAGCCTTTTACAGGAGGCGTGATGGGCGAGCCGCCAATAATGTTTTTATACAAGACGTTAAACTCGCTAGGCTCAGACTTAATATTTTGTTGGATCTCTTCGGGTAGGTCTTGCCAACGTGAAGCCACCGTAAAAAAATGTGATGTTTTTGGCTGACCATCGATAACCTGTTGATCTTGTGCTTGAGCGTACATGGTAGATTGTAGGATTTGGTCCATACCAGAAATAAAATAGTGCACACTGAGCATCGATAAAATTAAAATGGTACTAGTACCAGTAAACAACATGACCAGTAGTACAAAAATTCGCAGGCTCGGGGTTAATTTCATGTAATGGCTATCCTACTGGTTATCTTTAATGGCAAAACCATGACCACTAACGGTATGCAGCAACTTGAGTTCCTGGTTGCCATCAAGGTGTTTACGTAAATTAAACATGTGTACTTTTAAACTATTACTGTCTGGTTGGTCATCTCCCCACACACTTTGCATCAGTTTTTCACGCGACACAGGGTTAGGGCTCGCTCGTATTAACACGTCTAAAATTTTAAACGCTGTCGGCGATAGCTTTAAGCCTACTCCATTGCGAAATGCCTGCTTCTGCTGCAAATCGAGGACCAAATCGGCCACGGTCAGGCGCATAGCTTGACCACTTCGGCGACGGGATAATACTCGAATGCGTACAATGAGCTCTTCCATTGCAAACGGCTTAATGAGGTAATCATCAGCACCTTTGGCAAAGCCGTCGAGCTTATCGTTAAGCGTGTCGCGCGCGGTAAGCATCAGTACTGGTACATCGATACCTTGCAGCCGCAAAGATTCACACACTTGCAAACCGTTCATTTTAGGTAAGTTCAAATCCAATATCACTGCATCATAGCGATTGAGTAAAATCAGATTCAGCCCTGCACTGCCATTGGCAGAATGGTCACAAAGAATACCTTCTAGCTCTAGGTACTCGATCACCGCGGTAGCTAAATCAAGATCGTCTTCAACCAATAACAAATGCAATTTGTCGGTGAACATCGAATATATTCCTCGGTTTACGACGCCACTGAGCTAGTCGTATGATGATTTGGGCGCAGTTTAGCCATAACGTGATTGATAAATGCTTTCGACTCACATTGAATGAGCAACAAAGATGGCGTCAAAATCAAGGTGATGAAGGTAGCAAATAAAATACCATAACCCAGCGCTGCCGCAGCAGGTATTAAAAACTGTGCTTGTGATGAGGTTTCGCCTAACAAAGGTGCTAAACCAGCAAAGGTCGTCACTGAGGTAAGCAATACCGCACGAAGGCGGCTGGTACATGACTCAACAATAGCATCGTGTACCGACAAACCCTCTTCTTTAATCAACTCGTTATAGCGCGATACCAGCAATAGACTGTCGTTTACCACCACGCCACTTAAGGCCAAAATACCATTTAACGATAAAATACTAATGGTTAAGTCATTCCACCAATGGCCTAAAATGGCGCCAACAATACCAAACGGAATCGCGGTCATGATAATCACCGGTTGTATGTATGATTTTAACGGGATGGCTAGCAAGGCATAAATGGCAATTAACGCCAGTACAAACATCGACCCTATCGAGCTTGTGGTTTCAGCTTGTTGCTCAGCTTCACCGGCAAAATTAAAACTCACACCGGGGTATTGCACTGCTAATTGCGGCACTAACGTCTGCTTTAGCTGACTAACAAGCTCGTTTGAGGCAATTTTATCTTTGTCTAGTACAGCACTGATGTATACCGCCCGTTGACTGTCAATACGGGTAATGTTCGACGGTTGGTAATCATTAAAAATCTGCGCCACGTGGCTTAATGGCACAATAGTACCGTCGCTAGTTCGAACATTGGCAAGCTTAATATCTTCGATGGTTTGACGATCTTCATCAGGGTAACGTACTCGAACTTTTACCTCATCTTTACCACGTTGAAAACGCTGTACTACACCGCCGCCAAATGACTGCAATATCTGGCTCGATAAGGTTTCGGTGTCAAATCCTAGGGCACGACCTTGCGCGGTTAATTCAAAACGATATTGCGGCTCGCCTATGTCTAAATTGTTATCGATACCACTGACGCCATCCATGGTTTCTAGCTGCGCTTTTATCGCTTGGCCAACAGCAAAGACGGAATCGGTATCGCTGGCTTTAATTTCCACTTTAAAATTATCGAGCATTTCTTGCTTCGATAATATTTTCAGCTTTTTTATACCTTCCATTTGGCCAACAAGCTCAAGCCATTTTTGGCTAAATTCCTTGAGGCTATAAGGACTGTCTGGCGCTAACTCAACCTGAACTTGGCCCGAGTCACTGCTGCTTGCCATAACATGCAAACTGGTTAAATAGCTGTCCTTATTATGCTGTTGTTCGGCCACCAGCTGAGCATCGACTTGTTTTGCAGCAGTTTCTAAAGTCATTAAATTTTTATAGGTCTGGCCAAAACTGGCGTCATTTTGCATCGAAAAGTCAGCAACTACTGTGTCGCCAGCAATATCAGGGAAAAATGCCACTCGCACGCTACCCGTTATCGGCATACCTGCAACCACAATAAACAGTGCGATAAACAGCAATACCACCGCATAACGAAACCGTAATGCAAACTCAATAAGTGGCTGATAAATCACTCGACTAAACCACTGCAAGCCACTATCGGCAGCATGTTGGATATGATTAAACCATGATTTCTTGGCACTTTTTTGAGTATTAATATGCGCTAAATGCGACGGTAGAATAAATTTAGATTCAACCAACGACAACATCAAACAAATTGCAACGACAGTACCAAACTGGGCATAAATCTGGCCTAAATTACCTTCAACATTAGCTAAGGCAACAAAAGCGACTACTGTGGTTAACACACCAAATATCGTTGGGGTCGCCACTTTTAAAGTACCTTTGATAGTGTTGTCGATGTTGTCGCCGTATTTTTGCCGAGTGCTATAAACACTCTCGCCCACCACCACTGCATCATCGACGACAATCCCCAGCGCCATAATAAATCCAAAAGTGGTCATTTCATTTAGGCTTAAGCCAGCAAAAGTATTGCTCATAAAAAACAAGGTGCCGAAGAACACAAACGGTAACCCTGCAGCAACCCAAAACGCCACTCGCAAGTTTAAAAATAACGCTAAAATAATGAATACCAAAGCGATACCACTCAAGGCATTTTTAACCAATAAGCTCAAGCGTTCGATAATCAGCGTGCTTTTGTCATGCCAAGTAGCAATACTGACGTTATCGGGTAATACATTAGAACTGCGCCATTTTTCGACGACTTGCTTAGCTTGCTCGACAATATCAACAATATCGCCATTTTCGTCCATCACAATTTCAATCGCGCTTGAGTTAGCTTGGTTATAACGCGACAACACAAAGGTATCGTCGGCAAAACCGTCTTTAATAGTCGCAATATCACCTAAGGTTATCAGCGAACCTTGACTGTTGGTGATCACCGGAATCGCCATAAAATCGTCTAATTGGTAAGCTTGCTGTGATACTTTTAGCCGCACGGTTTTGTCGTCGTTATATAGGCTAGTCGAAATGGATGCTGACGATTCGGCATTCACAGCACTGGCCACGGAGGCAAACGTCAGTCCATAGGCTTGCAACTTAGCTTCATCAATTTCTATAGAAATCATCGGCTCAGCTTTGGCTTTAATCTCGAGATCGTGAATGGCTGACTGACTTAATAAATCCGATTTAAGTTGTTCGGCTAATGCCTGCAACGTCGCGCGGTCGGCATCGCCGTAGATCTCAATCCACAAGGCATGATCTTGCATGCGCATTTTATCAATAACGGGTTTTTCAGCTTCACTAGGAAAGTTATAAATCGCATCGACATTGGTTTTAATGTCAGTGAGTAAAGTGTCTAAATCATAAGCGCTGGTTTTCTCAATTATCACACTACTGCCATTGGCGTTGGATGTTGACGTTATCCGTTTTATGCCCGGCACGGTTTCTAATGCATCTTCAATTTTAATGGCTATGCCTTCTTCAGCCAGCACTGGGTCGCCACTGTCGTAAGTCACCGACACGGTTACCCTGTCGGGTTCTAAACTCGGAAAGGCCTCTTTGCGTAAGCTGCCTAAGGAGAAAAGACCCACGATTATCATGGCAATTAACAGCAAGTTAGCCGCTACTGAATTTCTAGCAAACCAGGCTATCGCCCCTGAGTGTGTAGATTGAGATCCCGACATGGCTTAAACCTCTAACTTAGCAAGCACCTTAGTGCCCACTTTAAAGCTGCTTAAAGGGCGCTTAACAATTTGGATTAAGCTCGGTCGACCTCTTTGTTCACTAACAATAGGCAACACATACACAAAACCGTCTTTTTCAAAGGCGATATTGGCAGCTGATTTAGCCAATTGACTGCTATCATTGATAAACCAAATATCACCTTGTTGTGAAATAGCCGACGACGGTAATTGCCATAAATCACTTAATGATTTGCCGTTGATTTGTGCTTTAACAAAGGTGCCTGGATACAAGTGAGTTTGTTGCGTGAGTGGATTGTCGACCACCACAATTAATGAACGTTGACGACTAGTTTGGGTTAAATGTTGTTCAACCCGCTCAATATACCCTTGCCACTGGTTACGGCCATCGGCGCTGTACAAGGTGACATCCCAAGGGGTTTTAGCAAGCTGTGCATTGTCAAACTCTGGCAGGTTTTGCCACTGTAAATCTGACAATGGCACATTAATTTCAACGTCTGCAACGCTGTATAAAGTGCCCAGTTGGGTGCCGGTTTGTACATAACTTCCGGGCTGAATATCACGACTCACCACTAGCGCATCAAATGGCGCAGTAATCTTGGTATAAGCCACATCTTGCTTAGCTTTTTTAAGGATTAACTTGGCGTTCTCTAATGCGGCAGTCGCTTGGGCTAATTGTGGTGTTCTGAGCACTAACGGTGATTCAGGCTCACCAGAAAAACCTGAACGTAACCATTCTGATTTTGCTTGTTCACCTTGGCGTTGTTCCTCGAGTAAATCGAGCTCAGCCTGGGCGACATCGGTTTGCGCTTGCGTTAATGCTTGCTGATAACTGATATCATTAATTTGGCCTAATACTGTGCCTTTTTTAATTACCTGACCGGATTCAAACTGACGATGAACACTGTCAATCTTACCGCTTACTTCGGCGCTTAACGTAAGTTCATAACGTGGTCTTGCTTCACCAAAACCGATGACTTCAGCTTGATATTGTTGTCCGTTGACAGCCACTACCCCCACTTGAGGTAATAATGAGATTGCTGCTGTACTCGCCACTGGGTTAATAGGTTGCTCTGTAGTAGATGCTTGTTGGTTAGGCGCAGGCGGTAATTGCGAGACGGTATAACCTAAGGCAGCAAAAATACTGCCCAATGATAATACGGTGACAATAACGTTTAGACGATTAAGCTTCATGTAATACCCCTAAGCCCAACGCTAGGCCTAAATCAATACGGTTTATAAGACGGTTATAAATGGTGTTAGCAAGTTGCGCTTTAACATCAAAGGTTTGCTGTTGCACGGTTAGTAAATCAAAAATGTCGACTAAGCCTTGACGATACTTTTGCTCGTAACTGACAAAACTGCGCTCGGCGCTGAGTTGCGCTTCAATTAAATGCTGTTGTTGTTTGGCGAGGGAGTATTCTTGGCCCACAGTGTTTTCCACTTCGTTAACCGCATTTAATAGGGTTTCTTGATAGACCCAATAGCGCTGCTCTGTGGTTAATTGGGCTAACTCAGCTTGTGATGATAATTTGCCACCTTGGAACAAGGGCGCAGATAATTGCCCCAGCACACTCCATAAAGGTCCGGTGAGTAATGCATCTGTTGGCGACTGCGCCATGTCGGTCAAACTGGCTGATAAACTGATCGACGGCAACATAGCCTTATAGGCGGCATCGGTACGTAATACTTCGGCTTCAATATTGTAAAATGCAGTTTTAATATCAGGACGTTGACTTAGATTTTGTTGCCCTAGTGAGTTAATGGGATTCAACACAGCAGGAAATTCCGCAGTAATGTTTACCGCTAAATCGTTGCCGGTCCATTGCCCTGTAAGCAAGGTCAAATCACGCTTGCTTTGGGCAAGCTGTTGTTGATAATCGGCTAAGGTAGCTTGTGTACTGGCGACACTAGTATTGGCATTATCGAGATCTTCTAAACTGCCTAAGCCAACACGATAACGCGCTAAAATAAGTGCTTTATTGTTGTCTAATACCGTTAAACGCTGGGTTTCAATCGCCACAAGTTGTTGTTTAAGGCTAATGTCTAACCAACTGCGCATCACGTTGGCGGCGACTAAGTCTTGCGCGCTTTGAAGACTGGCTTGCGTGCTGGCAATGTCTTTTAATGCAGCGTTGCTGCTGTCAGCAATTTTTTGCCATAAATCCAGCTCCCAACTCACGGTAATATCAGTGGTATAACTGTCATCGCTGTCTTCGGTTGAAGTGCCGCTAAAGCTGGCATCTACTGACGGTAAACGGCTAGCAGAAGTAATACCGTGTTGGGCATAGGCCATTTTCAATGCCACTACGCTTTGTTGCAAACTAGGGTTATTCTGCAAAGCAGCAGATATAAAGCTCTGCAATTCAGGCACATTAACCAAATCCGTTAATCGCGCTATCGATTGTGTCGGCACATCTGGTGTCTTTGAGGCCAGCAGCAACTGATCAATTAAACGTTGGCTCGTATCCGCCTCTGCTTGACTGGCTCGGTCAGCGTAATTGACATTATCGACACTGCTGCAGCCCAAAAGGCTCGTCACCATCAGTGCCAGCATCGCTTTTCGTAGCGCCGGTTTTACCATCATCAACTGCATCCCCAAACCTGTGTATTACACAATAATGGCACTAGCATACTGATGGAGGGGTTAAGGCGAGGTTAAGGTGAACGTTGTTAGGTAAATGAATCTCAAAGAGCCATATTGAAATGCGAAAAGCGTAAATACGAACAAAATTATGTTTTATAAATATTCTGTATTTAGCTCTAACTCCCTTTAAGTCGGCGGCTCAGCGCACTTTGACTAATACCCAGTATTTGCGCTGCTGCGGTTTGGTTATTGGCAGTGCGGCTCATGGCTTCGTCCATTAATGCTTGGTTCATCTGCGCTATCGTGGGCAGTTGTTTGGGGAAAATAACGCGGTCTTGCGGCGCTGCCGTTAATGACTTGTGTTCATTAATCGCTTCCATAAAAGCAGAGGTATTAAGCGCTATGCCATCACTTCTGCTCACAGCATCAAAAACCATGCCTTTGAGTTCATGAAGGTTACCAGGAAAATCATAACTGGCGAGTTTGGGCGCTAAATCGGGAGGCTGAATAGGCGCAGGTAGATTCATTTCAGCGGCAGCAAGGGCGATGAAATGATTGATTAACATAGCAATGTCTAACTGCCGTTCTGCTAACGGTGGTAATTTAATTTTATGAGCCCGTAAGCGGTAGAGTAAATCGCTTCTAAACTCACCAGCTTGGTGTAGTTTGAGTAAGTCATCTTGAGTCGATACCACAAACTTACATTTAACCGGATAAGCGGTGTCGCTGCCTAAAGGGTAATATTGTTTAGTGTCTAACAGCGCTAATAGCTTAACTTGAGCATCCAGAGGCAACGCGCCTATTTCATTCAAATACAGCACCCCACTTCCGACTTGATGCAATAGGCCTGCAACCGCTTCAAGCTCGCCATTATGGTGATGATACAGCTGGCCACTCATTTTTTGCTCAAAGGACTCGCTACTAATACCGGCAAGATTAATGCTAATAAAAGGTTCATTCGGGTTATAAAGCGCATGGCAAGATTTGGCGAACTCGCTTTTGCCAGTGCCGCTTTCACCATAAATTAGCAAGGGTTCAGGGCTACAAGATACGGCTTCAAGATAACGAAATTGATCTAATAACTGTGGCTCACAAGTTAAAATATTATTGAACGCTTGCGGGTTATCTAGAGTACGACTTAAGAATTTTTCTTTGATATACAGGTAGTTTCTTTCAAGCCCAACCACTTCTAGCGCTCGGCGTACCGTACGCGCGAGATTATCGACATTGTCTGTTTTGATAAAGTAGTCATAAGCGCCATTTTTAATACAGCGCACTGCGGTATCAACCTCATTCACCCCAGTCACAATAATCACCCGAGTATTGGGAAAGTCACTGCGGATCATCGCTAACAGCTCTTCGCCAGAGTGAAATGGCATAGTAAGATCGACCAGTACTAGCGCATAATCACCCACTTGTAAGCGGCTGTGTACTTGACGGCTGTCTAGACAAGTATCTATGTCAGCCTCAGGAACGAGACGGTTAAGGGTTATCGCCAGTGTGCGTAACCAGGCGGCTTCGTCGTCGATTAACAGAATATTTCTGGCCAATTTCATATGTGTTGTTCCAATGCAAAAATCAGACTAATTTGCGTGCCTTTACCTAAACTCGACTGCATCTGCATTTCGCCTTGATGCTCTTTAATTATTTTACTGCATACCGATAAACCCAAACCACTACCGCCCTCGTTGCGACGGGTGGTAAAAAAGGGCTCGGTAATACGTTTGAGCGTGGCGCTATTCATGCCGCAACCGTTATCGATAATGCTCAATATTGCCGTATTGCCAGCAATGCGAGTTTCTATAATAATCTCGCCATGTTGTTCAGTGCAGGCATGACAAGCATTTTGAATAAGGTTGATTAATACCTGATGTAACTGTTGCGCATCGCCCTTAATTATAGGACTAGGTTGACATAACCTCATGCTGATCTGATGGACCTTGGTTTGATTGGCAGTAAGACGCTGGGCAACTTGAACCACGTCATTTAGGCATACTCGAGCATATTGATCGGCAATATGCGGCATGGCATAACGTTTTAAGTCATTAACAATTCGGCTGATACGTTTGGCGCCCTCTTCAATAGAGCCGCAACTGTACTGAAGCTCTTCAATGGCAACATCTGGGGTTAATCCTGCAATAAGCCAAAAAGGATTTTGTTGCTGATAGTGCCTTGCTGCTGGGGTTAAGTCTTTTAAGGCCGCGGTAAATAATGATACCGCATGCACAATCAGGCCGGTTGGATTATTGATTTCATGAGCAATTCCCGCAGACAACTCCCCTAGTGACGCTAAGCGGCTAACTTCTTCATTTGCTTGCCTCAATCTATGCTGTTCAGTGGTTTCCTCAAGTAGAATCACCACTTGTTTTTCTGCAATAGGATGGATTTGTAATTGCCAAAACTGCTGTTGATAGCGCATCTCTGCAATCAAAGGGGTTTGGCTAGAGAGTACCTCGAGCACCGCCGTTTTAAGAACAAATGCATGGTTGTCGATATAGTAAAATGCTGCTGAATCTAACAAATGAATATTGTTATCGTTACTCCATAAATGCTGCAAGTCTTGGTTTACTATGGTTACACCATTGGGGATGCCATCGAGAACAGATTGGAACTGTTTAGACAGTTCAGATATCTCAGCTTCAATGCGCCTGCGCTGAATGAGTTCGGCATCAAGGGCTTTAGTATGACGGCGTAAACTAGCGCTTATCAATCCGGTGAAAATCATCCCGATAGCAGAAATAATCGCCACTAAAATGGCTAGAGCAAACATGCGCTTTTCAGAAGAGGTTAAATCCACTTTTTCACGCCCGGTACCAAACCATTTATTAACCAGTCTGTCGTATTCGCCTGATAATTTTAACTGCCTAAGCGCTTCATTAATTTGATACATGAGTTCAGTTTTCGACTCATTAGCGACAAAATTAAACGCGCCATAAATGAGGGCATCACTCGAACTGCGCACCGATGGATACAACGGAAGTAAACGCCGCGCAACAAAGCTTTCAGCAATCACCACGTCGACTTGATTTTTAATCAGTAATTGAAAACCGGTTTCATACAAATCAACATCCACGCGGTCGAAATTTTGCAAATGGTCAGATAAAAACACATCAACAAAAGCGCCTTTTTTAATGGCCACCCGCTTACCAATTAAATCTGCCCAACTGTTAATTAACCCCTTACCCTGCAAAGTATAAGCTTTAGCGTGGGTAGCATAGATAGGATCAGATTGAGCTAACTTGCGATCCATGTTCACCGGGCTCACCACAACAATCACGTCAATATCGCTGTTAGGGTTATACACATCTTGAACTAATTGCTGAAAACTCTTACGCCGCACAAGAATGCGCTTGTTAGTAAGCTGACCAATTCTATCCATCAACTCAATGTTAAATCCTTGATCCACTCCGTTATTACGCCACTCTAATGGCGCTGTTTTTGAATGCACACCTAGCACAATGCTGTCTTGCGCGAATGCAGGAAAAGTGAGGGTAATAACTAATAGTAATAGGATCTTCATACTGCGATGTTAACTATTTCGCTCATTTGAAACTGTGCCGCATTCCGCGAATTAGTAAATCATTATGTACCTTTTACCTAAATATTAATTCGATGTGATCTAGCGCCACATAAGCTATGCAAAAGTGCATATACGCCCTTATAGCTATGCATCTTTGCATAGCACCTTTTCATGCTTGTGATTGAGTTGTCATTTCTGTCACTGCTGGTGTTTATCTTATTGCTGGTTTTAGTGGCATGGATAAAGATTAAGGTAAGCAGAAGTAACCGCTGAACAACTTAACACCTAATTTTAGACCGAACTTTTAAAGTGAAGTGATCTCACTTCAGCCACACTAAAACAATAACTGGCTTTTATACCTAATCAACTAAGCATCATTAGGTTTAGAAGGAGGAGCAAAAATGAAAAAAATGAAACTTGCAGTCTGCCTTGCCACGCTAATGGGCACAGCAGGCCTAATGGGCAACGCTGTTGCGGCTGATAACTTAGCTGAATTCCATGAGCAAAACCAAGAGTGTGATAGCTGTCATACTCCAGATGGCGAGCTATCAAACGACAGCTTAACCTATGAAAATGCCCAATGTGTTTCTTGCCATGGCACTTTAGCTGAAGTGGCTGAAACCACAAAACATGAACATTACAATGCCCATGCTTCACATTTTCCTGGTGAAGTGGCTTGTACCTCATGTCACAGCGCGCACGAAAAATCGATGGTGTACTGTGATTCTTGCCACAGCTTCGATTTCAATATGCCATATGCTAAAAAATGGAAACGTGACGAACCCACTATTGCTGAACTGGCCAAAGATAAAGCAGAACGTCAGGCTGCTCTTGCTAGTGCACCTCACGATACGGTTGATGTAGTGGTTGTCGGTTCTGGTGGCGCAGGTTTCTCTGCGGCAATATCGGCAACAGATAATGGTGCGAAAGTCATTCTGATTGAAAAAGAGCCGGTTATCGGCGGTAACGCTAAATTGGCTGCAGGTGGCATGAACGCTGCTTGGACTGATCAACAAAAAGCCAAAGAAATTAAAGATAGCCCTGAGCTAATGTTCAAAGACACCATGAAAGGCGGCCGTGATATAAACGATCCAGCATTAGTTGAAGTCTTAAGCTCACACTCTAAAGGCTCAGTTGATTGGATGACCAAAATGGGCGCCGATTTAACCGATGTTGGCATGATGGGTGGTGCATCGGTTAAGCGTGCACACCGTCCAACTGGTGGCGCAGGTGTGGGTGCTCATGTTGTTCAAGTGCTTTATGATAATGCCGTAAAACGCAATATCGACTTACGCATGAACACTCGTGGCATTGAAGTACTTAAAGATGACAGCGGCAAAGTGAAAGGTATTCTGGTTAAGGGAATGTATAAAGGTTACTACTGGGTGAAAGCCGATGCAGTCATCTTAGCAACGGGTGGTTTCGCTAAAAATAACGAACGTGTCGCTAAGCTTGATCCTTCATTAAAAGGCTTTATCTCTACTAACCAACCTGGTGCTGTAGGTGATGGTCTGGATGTGGCTGAAAATGCTGGTGGCGCTTTGAAAGACATGGAATACATCCAAGCTCATCCAACACTATCAGTAAAAGGTGGCGTAATGGTCACTGAAGCGGTACGTGGTAATGGTGCGATTTTGGTTAACCGTGAAGGTAAGCGTTTCGTCAACGAAATTACCACTCGTGATAAAGCATCTGCGGCAATCTTAGCGCAAACGGGTAAATCAGCTTATTTGATTTTTGATGACTCTGTACGTAAATCACTGTCTAAAATCGATAAGTATATTGGTTTAGGTGTTGCACCATCGGCAGACAGCTTAGTGAAATTAGGCAAGATGGAAGGTATTGACGGTAAAGCGTTAACCGAAACAGTTGCACGTTATAATAGCTTAGTGAGCAGCGGTAAAGATACTGATTTTGAGCGTCCAAATCTACCTCGTGCACTAAACGAAGGTAACTACTATGCAATCGAAGTGACACCTGGGGTTCACCACACTATGGGTGGCGTGATGATCGACACCAAAACTGAAGTCATGAATGCTCAGAAACAGGTTATACCTGGCTTGTATGGCGCTGGTGAAGTCACTGGTGGTGTTCATGGTGCTAACCGCTTAGGTGGCAATGCAATTTCAGGCATCATCACCTTCGGTCGCTTAGCAGGTGAAGAAGCGGCAAAATATTCTAAAAAGAACTAATCGATTTAGAATTAACTGACTCGCTAGTATCAGTAAGCCACAGTTCATTACTGTGGCTTTTTTTATGCGTCAATATCTCCAAACCTGACCAATTAACGCGTCAATAGCGGGCCTGTTGCAAGTCTTCTCATGTAAAAAATAACGCAGTTAGCAAGGCAAAGAGCTGTTTGCGAGGCATTTGTTATCCCGAGTTCAGGTTAATTAATGCATAATCGATGGCACAGTAAATTTTGCATTAACTCACTAGCTAATATACAACGCTAACTTACAAAGCTATCAAAGGATAATAATGAAACAGTCTATAGTTCACATCGCGCTAGTGGTGAATGATTACGATGAAGCCATCGATTTTTATGTCAATAAATTGAAGTTTGAATTGATTGAAGACACCTATCAAGCAGAACAAGACAAACGCTGGGTTGTAGTCGCACCTCCGGGTTCAAACGGGGTATCTTTGCTGTTAGCGCGGGCATCAAAACCAGAGCAACATGATTTTATTGGTAACCAAGCTGGCGGACGGGTATTTCTTTTTTTGAATACCGATGACTTTTGGCGCGACTATAACCGCATGCAACTTGATGGGATTAAGTTTGTGCGCCCGCCTCAAGAGCAAGACTATGGCACTGTGGCGGTATTTGAAGATCTTTATGGCAATCTTTGGGATTTACTGCAGTTAAATGATAAACATCCGAAATAGATAATTAAACCATTCATAATTCCAGCAAAATTATAACGACACACTTGATTCTTACACCGAGGAAATCAGCGTAAATCATTTTATGCTGACAACCTAAACCACATATTGTGCAAGCTAACTGACATAAAAAAGCCAGTTGGATATTCCAACTGGCTTAACAAAACGTCACTCTATTTTAGAGCTAGTCTATATGCTGTAACCCAATTACAAAGCAAATTTATAGTAGACGTAAAAACGAGTGTCAGTTAGGTCATCGCCTGTAGAGTAATTAACAATGGCATGACGTGCGCGTACACTTAGACCATTTACAAACTGAGAAAGATCGTAAGTAACAGACAAGTCGGTTTCATCAATGTCTTTACTTGAATCACCATCAATCTGATAACTAGCCCAGTTAAGATATGTGCTCACACCACTGAGAGCAGAGTCAGGTGCAAAGTTGTATGCTAGCTGAGCACCGTAACCTTCTTCATTAGCACGCGAAGACTGAACCACCTGCTGAATGATCACTTTTTCATCACCAAATGGGGCAACAACATCGCCATCACCGGTTTTTGCGTACTTAATCGTGGCATCAAACCCACTCCATTTCATCCCTAAATGGAACCCAGCCTGGTAAGTGTCAAACTGTGCAGCGCTCTGATCTAGCTTACCTGTAGAGTCTTGTTTTAAATAAGACGGAATGAAGTACCAGTTGGCAGCGCCCATTTTACCGCTCATGTCCAATTTCACATGATACTGATTGTAAACGTCTTCCATGGAGTAGTACCACAGACTGGTTTTGGCTTTGACCGCATTTAACGGCAGATTGTAATCTAAACCTAAGGCGTAAATAGGGTTGTCTTCAACATCGATGAAAACGCCCTTACGTGCAAATTCCCCCCGGATACCATCAGCCACACTAGCAAACTCTTCGTTGGTCCAGCCCATGTAATCAGTGATATACAGCGCTGACACGCCCAAGTTCTCAATTGAGGTATTCTTAATACTGGCACCGCGATAGGTAAACGGGATTGCTCTTAATGGGAACGGGTTCATCATGGGAGTTCGTAACTCTTGCGCACCAACCACTATTTTAGTGTCGTACCAGTTGCCGCTAACAAAGTATTCTTGCAAACGGTTAACAGATGTACGTTCAACCTTAGAGCCCGGCGCTCCACCACCAACAAGGCCATACAGACCATCATCGTTTGCATCCCAAATTGGGTTAGCTGAAGCAAATGAACTGCCAAAGCTTATACCGTTAGCTTCTCCGGATCGCAGGTAGAAAAGACCACCGAATGATGTATCACGTCGATCAGTACTATCGCCATCAAAGTTACGTTGGAAGTCAAATAATTGAAATTGACCATTTACACTGCCGTCATTAAATAAATTGGCCATTGGCTCGGCCGCAAAGGCTGGGCTTGCTGCTAGGCATGCCACAACCAAAGGTAGTAGTTTTGTTTTCATCATCATTTTTCTCATCCTAATTATTGTTAACTGTTCTTATGGTCGAGATATTAAGTTGCCAAATGGCCGACTTATGGCACAACAAAGTCAAAACGAAGGTGGCAACTGCCACAGTAGTTCTCTGACTTTTGGTGTACGCTGTGACATTTAAGGCAGTCAGTTTCAGTGCCAAAATGACGATTTTCATGTGGATTTGTAGGTTTCACATTCTTGGTTTTGGCTGCTAGCTTTTGGGTGTTATGACATGTCACGCATTTAGACATAGTCACTGGTTGACGAATTTCAGCTTTACCGTGGCAGCTAGCACATTTGAGTCCTTTAGCCGCATGAGTTTGATCCAATAAGGTGTTATTGTTTGCCATTGCACCGCTTGCGAAAAAGCTCAATGCAAGACAAAGCATGATGTTGCGCAGTGTTAATTTCTTCATTGTGTTATTCCATTATTCATTGGGAAGGTTGCCAAGTGTCAGGCATCCATTTAACTGGGTGTTCGTTTTATAGCTTGGCCACATACCTACCTGCTAAGTAGCCAAACGTATAACAACGTCCTAGTGACAATCCGAATACAGTCAGTGGGTAATCAACGCCACCATAGAAGCCACCACCTAAGTTACCGATAACGAATAAGCCGCCAATTTTGTTGCCATCAGCATCAAGCGCTTGATGATTTTTATCGACTAGCATTCCTGAACAAAGGGTTGAGATACGCATGCGGCGGTGAATGCCATAGAAAGGGGCTTTAACAACAGGAAGCATTTTTGATGAAGGCTTACCAAAATCGTCATCTTTACCGGTTTTGCAAAGCTCGTTGTAGCGCTTAACATTGGCAACGAAGGTTTTAGGGTCACATTCCAGTTTTACTGCAAGCTCTTCCAAGGTATTGGCTGAGTAGGTATTTGTCTGAGATGCAAACACGCCGACCTTAGGCGCTGGATCTTCAGGCATATAGATTTTCATTTCTTCAGGTGAGTACAGTTTTCCAGGCCAGTTAGCAGCTTGGTCCATGTAATTAGAATCAAAGACTTGAGAGTAGTTACCCGCATTTTCTGCATCACGTAGGTAGTTATTCATCAATGACATTTCAACCGTTTCATTGACGAAACGATTACCTTTGCGGTTAACAGCAAGGAATGGCATATCACACATTGAAGCTGGACCGGCGTCAAAATCGTGCAACATTTTGGTATGACCGATAGGTTCGATTACGCCACCGGCCCAGTAAGCCATAGAGAAACCATCGCCAGTACGATCCATTTGCTTACGTTCAAAATGCTTCAAATCAGGAATGAAGAAGTTACACATTGCTTCGTTATTCTGATAATCACCAGATGACAAAATCACACCTTTTTTAGCAAGGTATTTGTGGTATTTGCCATCACGGTCTTTGGCAATAACACCAATAACTTTGCCAGATTCATCTTGGATTAGTTGTTGTGCAGGCATGTTGAAGAAGAATTTAACACCCGCTTTTTCAGCTACTTTAGCTAAATCACGCATGCCGTCACCTGTGGTGTATGGCTTAGGGCCACAAAATGAGGTCACAAAATTGAGCTTATGTTCAGTGACACCACGAATACCATGTTGCACTTTAGTGCCTTGGTCTACGATTTGCGCGCCACCTTTTTTAGCACGATCGATAACCCAAGAAACTGCCTCACCAGAGTTATACGCCCATTCTCTAACAAGTTCAGGGTGACAACGGTGAGCACTGTCGCTCATTAAACGGCTAACCATGGCTTCGACACCAGCCTTATCGCTGTTGGCCAAATCAATACCAGAACCTGTGTTACCTTGAGAAACGACAATCGCTTGTTTTTGTAATACCGCAACTTTAGCGCCATTCTCAGCCGCTGATAGTGCAGCAGGAACACCTGAAGCACCCGCACCAACCACAACCACGTCGAACGTTTGTGTCGATACGATCAGTCTGTCAGAAATCGGTTTCGGCTTAGGCATAAACTCTAACGTTGCGCCGCCATCTGAACTTTTAGCTGCGTTTTGGCAGGCGTCATCTGTTGCAGCAGAAGCCATTCCGCCACTTAGACTGGTAAATGCAACTGCGCCAGTACCCACTGCAGCACGAGTTAAAAAGCTACGTCGTGAAATACCATTTTGCAGGACATTCGCGGTGTATTGATCGATTGCTTCCGGCTTCTTTGAATCATTATTACTCATTGTCATACTCCTTTTGCCCTCACTGTCACAATGGGGCCAACAGCATTAACTGCGATATTGGACCCGCTCATAACCGTACAGAGCTACTGTGTTCTACTTGCATCAAAAGTAGGGTTCGCTCAGAAAGTGGGGAAAAGTCTTAATATGATAATAGTTAATGTTAACCCCAAATTTGATACGTTAAATGTATGACATATGATATTAACCATAAAGGGATAGTTATTGCATCTTTGGAGTAGCTCTCAAAAAAAAGTGATTTTGTGACTTTCTAACGACAAAAATATAATAGGCATTACCGATGAGAGAAATTTAACAGATGAATATCAGCAGAAAGCAAATAATCAAAGTTGAGTCATATACTTACAAGCAGTTGTGACGCATAAATAGGAGTGGGAAAACAAGGATATTTCATCAGCATAACTATTAAGCATATGTATGAGCATGATAGAATATAAACCAGAACAAATTTAGGACACTGAACTTGGTTAACTTTACCTCAGTCAAACACATGAAAGCTTCCGATGAAATAGGAAACCAACTAAAGAATGCTATTTTTGAAGGTAAGTATTTAGCTGGTGATAAACTACCATCCGAACGAGAACTCATTGAATTGTTTCAAATAAGTCGCACTGTAGTGCGAGAAGCAATCAAAGGACTTGAAGCGAGTGGCCTTGTAGAAATTAAACAAGGTGCGATGGGTGGCGCTTTCGTAAAACTGATGACATTTGAACGACTGACTAATGTGTGTCAGGAATTGTTCCTCATGGAAAAAATGTCATTCGCCGAAGTCTGCGAGGCAAGATTACAAATTGAGCCTATAGTGGCTAAATTAGCAGCGCAAAATTGCACCCCTGAACTGGCAGAAAAATTACGTGAGGCCTCTCGCTGTGAAGAACACATATTAGACTATTCTGATACCGTTTATTCACGCCAGAAAGTGCATTATATTTTAGCTGATATGTCAGGAAATCGTTTTCTCGCGGCTATCGTCAAATCTCTGTTGCAAGTTATCAGTAATGCAACTTCAAAATTTGAACCTAGCCATGACAAAGTCCATCCAGTAGGCCTGCATGACGCAATTATTGCAGCGGTTATCGCACAAGACGGTCAACAAGCTGAGGCAGAAATGCGCACACACTTACAAGCATTTACCCTAAGGCTCAACGCTGTAGAAAAAGATTATAGAGACACTGAAAAATAAGCATTATTATACTGTACAGTCTTGATTATACGCAGGTTCATGTTTATTCATGAGCCTTTTTTTATACCCATAGTAAAACAAAGCTCAACAAGATTTGCAGCCTCTGTACAAAACACCTCAGCCAATCCAAATGACATTATCACATTGCTAGCAAAGTATTTATCTTAGTTAAAAGCTGCTTAAATTTCTGTTTTGTCAAACCAACTGCGATCTATTTCCCAACAATGTAGAAACTGAGACCCATTAGTCATTAAATTCTTATCAGTATTTACCCTGCAAATCATATGTTATACGTTTAACATATTACCATTCAGGTATGAACAATGAGGATTAATATGAAAACGGAAAATCTATGGATTCCCTTAGCTTTAGCACCTTTGTGTATTGCTCTTTACGGCTGCAATAGTGACTCATCTACGGAAGGCATTCCACAACTTGAGGCCGCCATACCTGCAAGTATCACCAGTTGTGCCACACTCGCAACTGAGTTCAATTATGCCGACACTACAATTATCAGTGCAGAACTTATCCCCGCGGGTGATGTGGAATATGACGCAGGCGAAATTTACCCGTCTCCTTCACATTGTTTAATCACAGGGAAAATGAACGAAAGAACTGGCATAGGGATGGATGGTGATGCCGAGTACGCTATTGGTTTTGAAATGCGTTTACCGTCAGACTGGAATGGCCGTTTTTATTACCAAGCCAATGGCGGCTTAGATGGTAAAGTGCAAAAAGCCGTTGGTCGTTTCCTTACATCTGCAAGCAAGGATTCTGGTGCGCTAAACAAAGGCTTTGCAGTCATCAGTTCCGACACCGGACACGCATCAGCAACACCCATGTTTGGGCTAGATCCTCAGGCACGCTTAGATTATGGCTACAATGCGGTTGCCGAACTCACGCCAATGGCTAAATCTTTAATTGAAACCGCGTATGGTAAACAGCCTGATCGTTCTTACTTTGGAGGTTGCTCAAACGGTGGACGCCATACCATGGTTGCCGCAACACGCTATGCCGATTTATATGATGGTTTCTTAGTGGGTAACCCAGGGTTCAACTTACCCAAAGCAGCTGTTTCACAGCTTTATGGTATTCAGCAATATTCAAGCCTAGTAGATATTGACGTCGAAAATGTGCTCGCATCTTTACAAAATGGCTTCACCCAAGAAGAGTTTGCACTCGTTTCAAGTAAAGTCGCACAGCAATGTGACGCATTAGATGGTGCAAGCGACGGAATGGTACAAGATACTTATGGTTGCCAAGATGCATTTGATTTAGATCGAGATGTGCCAACCTGTCCTGCTGACCGAGATGGCACATGTTTAACTGCTGCGCAGAAGTCTGTAATGACAAACATTATGTCTGGGCCACGTAATAGCAATACAGATGCGGCCATTTATTCAGACTTCCCTTATGATGCGGGCATGGGCACCAATGATTATTATAACTGGGAATTTTTCATGGCGATGATGAGAGATCCAGGCGCTGTGGCATTTATATTCTCAACCGCACCAACCCCTTATAATGGTTCAACGGAACTCGGTGCATATGAATTTGTGATGCCTTTTGATATGGATACCGATGTTGAGCGTATTTATGCGATTGATGATACTTACACCCAGTCAGGAATGACATTCATGACACCACCAAATCCAACTGATCTAACTGTATTGAGAGATCGAGGCGCTAAGATAATGGTCGTTCATGGTACTTCTGACGCAGTATTTTCACCTAACGATACAGTTAACTGGTACAAAGGCTTGCAAAACGTCAATGAAAATCAAGCCGACGAGTTTGCTCGCTTATATTTAGTCCCTGGTATGAACCATTGCGGTAAGGGGTTAGCTACAGACCGCTTTGACATGCTTGACTCTCTCGTTGCATGGGTAGAACAAGGGCAAGCACCTGAGAGCATAAATGCTTCTGTTCGTTCTGAAAATACTGAGTTACCCGCTAACTGGTCTAAAACACGGACAAGACCATTATGCCCTTTCCCACAAGTGGCAACCTATAGCGGTACAGGTAACATGGAAGATGCAGTTAACTTTATCTGCGTGACTCCTGAGCAATAGAAACAATAAGCCACATAATGACGCACTAGATTGTGGAACAAGATATCCATCACTGTAACGCATTTGGGCACCTATTTATTTAATAGCTAACAAGTAAAAAGGAGCATTCTATGCTCCTTTTACTTGTTAAAACCTGCGACTTAATTTATTCAGCAAACCGCAGGCTAAATTCTTGAATGCGTTGTGCATTGACACCGCGATCGCCGATTCCAACCCGCGATACACTGCGCAAATCAATACGGCTACCCTGCTCTAATACAGATACGACCACAACAATATCGTCTGCGAAGTTAAAAAATGGGGTTCTTGAGGTACTTTCAAAACGACGTGCCTTTGGGTCTTGAGCGACAATAGTCCAACCCATTGACTCAGCAACCATAAGTGCCTTTTGATAAGCCGCATCAGGGGTTAAGTCTGACACTATAGGGTTAATATTAGGAAAAGCTTGCAGTTGCTGCGCAGCGATTTCGGGGCCACCATAAACTAAGCTGTTTTTAGCGCCTTCACGGCTGTCAGTTAAAAATTCGAATTGCGGTGGCGATTGGGTATTAGTGGTTATATCGTGAATAGGTGGGTATTTAACTGGCTCAATAACCAATGCCACAATACTCGGCGCCAATATGCCTAATCCAAGCACTAACGCTATGGTCGAATTGATAAGCCCTTTACCCTTAGCACGACTGTTTTGCTTAATGGTAAAGCTGGTAATTAATGCCACTAACCCAATCACGACGACAACATATCCCAGCAAGTTATTGTAATTACGGCTGGCCATGAAGCCGACTATGGGATCCCATAATCCTATTGTCGATCCAAATACCATTAATACGGCAAGAGCTACTGCAACCAATGCCACCACTAACGCAATATTACTTAAACTGCTTTTTTGCATCACATTCATCCTTTAGGTAATCCTAATTTATCTCACTCAACTTACATTGACCTGAATTTGTGCTAATAAATTTCTCAAACAACAAAAAAATATTCTGACTCAATAAGATAAGCTCGAACCGTTTACTGACTTAACCAGTGTTGTTTCGCTTTACTCACCCGTATTAGGATCAAGCGCTAAACGACGCATGGTACGAATTAAATTACTTCTATCTAGCTTTAAGGACCTTGCAACTGCAGCTAAGTTACCTCGCTCAGTCACAAATACTGTTTGTATGACTTGCCGCTGATACTCATCGGTGGCATCACGCAGTCCTTGGGTTATCACTTGGGATAACCTAGCCGTTGAATCATTGGTGGATTGATTCTCCATCGCGGTTTGCTGTGGTGCTTCAGAATGACTCGCCATAAACTCTGACCCCAGATGCACAGGGCTAATACTAATAATACTAGCATGACGACCTTGTTCACTAATGGCCCTTAAGGCAGCGCGACTAAGCAAGTGCTCTAACTCACGCACATTGCCAGGCCAATGATATTGGGCTAATTGATTAATCGCGCTTTGTTGCAACCTCAGTTTCGCGACCCCAAGTTGATGTTGGCTTTTTTCTAAAAAATAGCCTGCCAATAAAATAACGTCTTTACCGCGATCTCGTAATGCTGGCACAGGCAGTGGATAAACACTTAAACGATGATACAAGTCAGCTCTAAACCTACCTTCTTTAACTTCTAGCTGCAAATTACGATTAGTTGCAGCAATAATTCTGACATCCACCACAATAATATTGTCGCTACCAACACGCTGAATTTCACCATTTTGCAATGCACGCAATAACTTAGCTTGTACAGCTAACGGTAATTCACCCACTTCATCTAAAAATAATGTGCCGCCATCGGCAAGCTCAAAGCGGCCCCGACGATCGCTTACCGCACCAGAATAGGCACCTTTTACATGACCAAAGAGTTCACTTTCAACGATGCTTTCTGGCAGTGCTGCACAGTTAATTTGCACTAACGGTTGCTCGCTACGACGTGATTGTTGATGAATGCTTTTGGCAACCAACTCTTTACCCACACCAGTTTCCCCGGTAATTAATACCGATAGATCGCTGGCGGCAACAGTATTTATCTCTGACAATAAATCCGTAATTGCGCCACTGTTACCAATAATGCTCGACGGCCCTGCAGTCGCTAACATGCACTGTGCCACTTGATGATTACGTTCAACTTGAATTTCTAACGCTTCAATATGTTCACTGGTACTAATCGCAGCGGCCACAGCAGCAATATAAGCACGGGTTTCGGTTGGATTAAGCGAATCAAAACTACCTGCTTGCATAGCGTCTAAGGTTAAAACGCCCCAGGCTTTACCATCGATATAAATGGTGCTACCCATGCAGTCATGCACGTGCAATTGTTCACTGCCATCATCGACTAAACCGTCATAGGGATCGGGCAGTGTTGAGTCGGCATCGAAGCGGGTAACGTGTGGGTTAGCTAAAATTTGCTGCAAGCGTGGATGGTGGTTAATCGAAAATTGTCGCGCTAACGCTTCTTGCTTTAAGCCCACCACAGCTACAGGCACCAAATGATCTTGTTTAAGCTTCAGTAAGGCTACAACATCGCACGGAATAGCGCGTTGAATCGCTAAAATCAGCCGCAAGTAACGCTCCGATTTTATCAAGTCACGATTTAAGTCTTCTACAATGTCGATAAAGGGAACAATATTCATAATAAGTCAAATAAACCTAATTTAGGTTAATTTGACACACTTATCGATCTAGGTCAATTTAACCTTTATTAAATTTATATGTTTAAAATCAGTGTGATAAATATTGGCACGTTCTGTGTAATGTCTAGGTATACAAGGTAATTGATTGAAGCTTATCGCTATTTACTCCCCAAAAAGGAATCATGAATGTTAGACACTGCAACTGTTCAAATTATTAAGGCCACTGTCCCCGCTTTACAACTTTACGCCAATGACATTACCAGCCATTTCTATCCATTACTGTTTGCCCAGCATCCTGAAGTATTGCCTTATTTCAATCAAACTAACCAAGCTAAAGGCACTCAACCTAAAGCACTGGCTAACGCTGTGATTGCTTATGGTGCCAATATTGATGAGCTAGGTAATTTAAGCGCTGCGGTCAGTAAAATTGTCCAAAAGCATACCGCACTAGGTATATTGCCGCATCAATATGATGCGGTTGGCAGCTGTTTATTACAGGCCATTAAAGCCGTACTCGGCGATGCTGCAACAGACGAAGTAATTGATGCTTGGGCCAAAGCTTACGGTCAGTTAGCCAACATATTAATTGCGGCTGAAGAGTCAATTTACACACAGAACGAACAGAAAACTGGTGGCTGGCGCGGCGAGCGTGAGTTTATTGTAGTCAAACGTGTAGATGAAAGTTCAGTAATTACCTCATTCTACTTTCAACCATTTGATGATAAAAGTTTGCCAAGCTTTGAAGCCGGTCAATTTCTAACCTTAGTATTTGATGATATCGATGGCGTATCAATGCGTCGTAACTACAGTTTATCTGACGCGGCAGGCAAAGATTACTTAAGAATTAGCGTCAAGCGTGAACCTAATGGTGTGGTATCAAATCACTTACATAACCACATTCAGTTAGGTGATAAAGTGAAATTGCGTGCCCCCAGTGGCGATTTTACTTTACGCAAAAATACCAAACCATTAATTTTACTCACCGGCGGTGTGGGCATTACGCCTGCAATTAGTATGCTCAATACTGAAGCTGGTTCAGGCCGTGATATTCGCTTTATTCATGCGGCTCTTAATAGTGATGTTCATGCGTTTAAACACCATGTTGATCAACTTGCCTTAACCCATGACCACATCAAGCCGTTGTATGTTTACAGCCAACCAGGACAATATTGCCAACCTCATGCGACAGGCTTCATCGATGCATCATTGATTGCGGAGCAACTGCCTGTAGACCGCGATGTAGAATTTTACCTACTTGGCCCTACTGGCTTTATGAAAGCAGCATTAGCTATCGCCACCAGCTTAGGTATACCAGAAAACCAAATTCATTATGAATTCTTTGGCCCAACTGAAGCATTAAGCGCTTAATCACCCAACAAACCCGTAAGATAGAAAAAGCCCTGAGCGTTAACTCAGGGCTTTTTAGTTATTGATAAAAAACGATTAAACCTATGGCTGGAGATGTCCTAAAACGGGATATCGTCATCCCAATCTTCATCTTCTCAATGATTAAATACTCTATTAACTTAAATAAACTGGATAGCACACATGGTTAAGTCATCCTGAAACTCTGAAAAACCGCAAAATAGTTTCATTTGCTGTTCAAGATACTCCAGCATAGCTTCGGGTTCATCGGGGGCGGCACTAATGGCTTTTTCTAAGCGATCAAAGCCAAATAGCTCTTTTTGGGCATTTTGAGTTTCGATGACAACATCAGTATAAACAAACAAAATATCACCAACATCCACGCTAACCCTGTAGGTATCCCAATTTTGCTCACGCAGTACACCTATCGGTATCCCGCCCTGATCTAGAGCAACCAGTCGATTGGCTTTTTTCAAGTACGCATGCGGATGGCCAGCATTGGCATAAATGAGTTCTTTGTCTTTACAATTATAACGAAGCACTGTGGCAGTTAAAAAACTGCCGCGGGGCTTTTTAGTGAAAAAGTGTTGATTGATATAATTGAGTACTTCTGAAGAGCTACTGGATAAGTTCTTCGGCTCAAAGGTGCGTAAAATCGCATCTATCATTGCCGTCTCTACGGCAGCGGCTGGGCCATGCCCCGATACGTCGGCAATAATCATTCCTATATCACCTTGAATGTCAGGACGACTTTTACCGAGATCGACAATATCTAAATAATCGCCACCGGCGCCTTTCATTGCTTTGTAGGTGTAGGCCATTTTAACGGAGCTGAGTTCAATACCTTTGTCTGGCAACATCAGCTGTTGTAAGCGGGTAATCTCTTCTATCTCATCGCGGATCCATACTTGAGCGGCATTGAGCTGTGAAGATGCTTCAGAGAATTGAAAACTTTTTAGCTGGTATAAAAGCTTGAAATACAATGAACTAACATGATGCGACTCTACATTGGCAGGCAAATCGAGCAAAATGATACAGTCAAATAAGCTCGAATCTTTACCAAAAGGCAGTGCCCAAGACGTCTTGCCATCATCATTTAATGGCAATATCTCAATGGTACTGTGCTGTAACGACAATGCTTGAAACTGTTTATACAGGTTAGTGTAATGTTGATCACACAAGGATGAAAAATTACAGCTAATTTGGCCATTTTTCTTAATGAGGTAATAATTAAACTCAGTTAACGTGAGCGCCAAGGTGGTTTTAAACCACAAGGTTTCATCAATGATATTATTAGCTAATGCTCTGTCTATACTCAAAGGGAAGACCTTACTTTTGGGCTAATTTAGCAGCAAGGGCTTCATTTAAACCAGAAACACCACTTTTCTTTAAGGTACTTTGATAGTCTTTACTAAAGGTACGGATCATTGATAAACCTTCCGCTACAAAATCGTAAATTTTCCATTCATCATTGCGCTGATAAAGCTGGTAAGAAACTGGAATGATATTGTCTTTGGTATGTATGTCGGTATCTACCGTTGCATAGACTTTTTTCTTGATGGTCTCGCCAGTGTAAGCAACAGTTTCATTATCATATTTTTCTAACAATACAATATAAGTATCGACTAGCACGCCTTTTAACAACACCATAAATTGACGCTTTTCGCTGTCGCTGGCTTCTCTCCAATACTTACCTAATACGCGTTGCGCAGACGCTTGAATATCCACATGCTTTTCAATCACATCACTGAGCGATTGTTTTTTTTGTTCAACCGACAAAGCACTATCAGAAGCAATACTAATGATATCTGACACACCCAATTTAACCCGATCTGTCGGTCCTTGTGCTGCTAAAGCTACAGACGACATCACTAACATTATGATTAAAGCTATTATCGATTTCATTATTTATCCTGACTAAACATATATTTACTAACTAATTCTTCGATGCTAATTGATGACTCTGTATCAATAAACTCATCACCATCTTCCATATTGATGTCTGATCCACCGCTGGATATTTTAAGAAACCTGTCACCGATAATCCCAGATGTACGAATAGACGCGACGGAATCATCTGGCACGGTAATGCTGTTGTCTAATGACACTGTAACCACAGATTCATACGCTTTAGGGTCGTACTTAATCGATTTAATTAATCCAACCCTTACACCGGACATTTCAACAAAAGCCCCCTCTTTTAAACCTGAAGAGTTTTCAAATTTAGCGACTAAGGTATATTGACCGCTATTAGAAATAGATGCCCCGCCAATGGTAACAGACATAAATACCAAGGCTCCAATCCCGCACAGCACAAACAGGCCGACGAGAAAATTGACGTAATTGTTTTTCATTGTTACCTCGAGTTATAGCGCTAATGAGCTAACGATGTAGTCACTAAATAGCATAATAATTGCACTCATTACCACTGCCTGAGTGGTGCCATTACTGACGCCTTCAGCGCCCATATTTTTTTGATTCAGGTGTAAGTAAAAGCCGTAATACAAGGGTATCCACATAATAAATAAACCAAATACCAACGACTTTATTTGACCAACCAGCACATCTTTAAAGCTAATCGTATCCAGCACACCTTGAATATATGCACCAGGGTTTTCGCCTTGGATGTGAACGCCAACGATATAACCACCGCTTATCCCAACCAGGTCGAACACTGCCGTTAGAATAGGCACACAAATTAACGCAGCAAGTAAACGTGGCAACATTACATAGCGATAGCTGTTAATCGCCATGCAATCAAGCGCATCAAACTGCTGCTCATTGCGCATAATACCAATTTCAGAGCAGGTAGCAGAGCCTACTCGCGCAATCAGCATCAATGCAGTCATTACCGGGCCCAGTTCTTTAATCAAACTCAAGGCCACTGCCGAACCCAACAAATCCACCGATCCAAAGCGCACTAAGGTGTCGTAAAATTGCAGCGCCACCACCATGCCAGTAAATAATGCTGCGACAATAATGACGATTAAAGACCGATTACCGATAAAGTATATTTGCTTGAGCACTTGTTTAAATGACACCAGCCCAGTAAATAGGCTGCTGACAATGCGCAGTAAAAACATTGTCGCTAGGCCTAAACTGTCGATATTTTTTCGTGTTGCGGCGCCCAGGTTACTGATCGCATTAAATAAGGCGGTCATTAAATGTTGTCCTTATCTAACAGTCGATTGAAGTAAACCTCGCCATCGTCTCGGTAAGTATTAGGTTGGCGGTTAATCATATTTTGAATACGTTCATCTGGCGAATTTTTAATCTCGTCAACCGTGCCATTTGCCACGACTTCGCCGTTAAACAATACCACCACACGATCGGCAATTTTAAACACACTTTCAAGCTCATGAGTCACCACCACTATGGTCATGTTCATGGCATCTCTTAAGGTTAAAATAAGCTCATCCAACTCTACTGCGGTAGTCGGATCTAGTCCTGCCGACGGTTCATCAAAAAACAGTAACTTAGGGTCCATGATAACCGCTCTAGCTAAGCCGGCACGCTTTAACATGCCACCCGATAATTCAGAGGGCATCATATGACCAGTGCCGGCCATATTCATGAGTTCAAGCTTCATCCGCACCATAATATCGATAGTTTGGGTGTCTAAAGAAGTATTCTGCTCTAAGGGTAACCTGACATTATCGGCCACAGTCAACGAGCTCAGCAGTGCGCCACCTTGAAAAGCAACACCCATTTTTTGACGTAAATGACGTAATTGCTTACTTTTAGCCGTAAAAATATTCACACCATCAATCGTGATAGTGCCAGAAACCGGTGTTTTAAGCCCAAGTATGTGATTGAGTAAAGTACTTTTACCTGAGCCTGAACCGCCCATCACCACCAGAATCTCTCCGGGGTTGACCTCTAAATTGACATCCTTAAGTACTTGGGTGTCACCATACTGGGCAAACAAATGCTCTACGGTAATAATAGGCTTAACCATTGTGAGTTACAGCACCTACTGAATCCGCTAAGTTAAACACTGTGTTTAAGCGGGTTAATTGCAATACTTGAAGCGGCGAACCATTAGCACCAACAATATGAAACTCAGTATGGTTTTCTTTTGCCTCATTAAACGCCTCAACTAATGACGCCATACCTGAGCTATCGATATATTGCAGATGGGTAAAATCGACAATAACGTTATTTTTACTCTTAATTAATTTGATGATGTCGAGTTTAATGCTGCGTGAATTGCTCAGATCGACTTCACCATAA
The DNA here is from genome assembly GCF_014164185.1 of Shewanella sp. SG44-6. NCBI lineage: Bacteria > Pseudomonadati > Pseudomonadota > Gammaproteobacteria > Alteromonadales > Shewanellaceae > Shewanella > Shewanella sp. SG44-6. The sequence goes on from NZ_JACJER010000005.1 coordinate 49,961, forward strand.
AGCTTAACGACTTGATAATTATTTTGTTGCTCAATTTCAATATTCATTTCATATCACTCAAATTTAACCGTCAATTCTAACCAATTACCTTTACCTTTATGTGGGAGCAATCTTACGGTTTCTGCCACATAATGGATCAAGCAAAGGCCTAGGCCACCCGGTTCACATAAATTGTTTTCTGGCGGTATTAATTGTTTATCAGTAATCTGCGAACACACATCTTTAATCACAAATCGCGCATGTTCATGGTCACTGCTGATCTCTATCTCTAAACAGCCTTTTTTCGACATGTGGTAACCATGGCGAATCACATTGGCGCAAGCCTCATCAACGGCCAATACGATTTCATTAACTTTATCTCCGCGAAAGGGAAAGTCTTGGCAAGCATGTTCCACAAATTGGCGAATATTTTTTAATTCACTTGTACAAGATGAAAACGTTTTGATGTTTGACATGGGCTAGTCCGTATTTTTTATATCAGTTTGATCGCCTATTTTTTTATCTACTGGAGCTTCATCTAATAGCTCATCATCTAATAGTTCGTCATCGAACTCTAGATCAAATTCTTCTGTATCAGCCTCATCTACTTTTCCGTCACTGACTAAGTGCGCGTCTCGCTGTAGATAGACATCTTTAACATAGCCATAAGGATCTAATGACTTATCTAAGATAGGTTCATATTGCTGAAATTCAATCCTACTGTCTAACCCTTCAAGCACAAATTTCCCCGCTCTTTGCTCAAATGTCAGAATAGACAAGGGATAGACAAAAATATCAACAAAATCACCGACGGTATTACGTGCCGTGCTGGCCCCATAAACAGGCCACATAATGAATGGTCCATTACCTATCCCCCAAACACCAAAGGTTTGTGCGAATGTTTCTTCTTTTTTAGCCAGTCCCATGTCTGTAGCAGGATCAAAAATACCGACTAAGCCGATTGTTGTGTTGACGACAAAACGTAACACGCTGCTGCCACTGTCAGTCACTTTCCATTGCAAGAGGTTATTTAATGCGTAAAGCGGTTCACTGAGATTTGATAAAAGGTTAGTCACCCCTTGTCGGATAGGCTGAGGAATGTTTTCATAGCCTTGGGCTGCTGGTTTTAACGCATATTTATCCATAACCTGGTAATTAAAATCCCAGCTTTTTCGATTAACCGCTTCGAACGGATCGCCCGGTGTTGAGGTACTAGCACACCCACTTAACAAGAGTAAAGTGCCTATAATCACAACTAATCGCCCCATCACTTCCACTCATAACTCCAGCTTTTAAATTGAAAAAATCTGCTAACTATATTGGTAGTGAGCATTATATTTAGATCAGCTAATTGTGCTCAAGATTGAAAATATAACATTAAAACCATGCAAACGATAAATACAATTTGATTGATCGTTCAAAAATAATTTATTCGATCATTGACTTCACAATATGTAACCGTTCATCAATCAAGGCATCAGTAGGCTTACTATCGAGATGGCTTATTGAATTAATGATGACCCATAGCGTATAAGTGCTGCAGATGATTACAAGCCATTATTCACCATGTGTTTAATTTTATGGGCTTTGACAAAATGATCTAATTGATGGGTTTCAATCCACCATGTTGCCGCTTCCATCAATAGTGCCGGATTATCATTTTTATTGGCAAAGAAAGCATAAAATGACAAACCGACGTTATCGCCTTTCAAGGCCATTTTCTTATCACACACTTCGATGATTTTTGCTCTTAGTTCGGCTCTCATTATGTCCTCTTCACTTAAAATTAACTGACTAAAAATAGCCTATATCTTATTAATATCTGATACACACATACTGCTATGTTTAGCACATCGCCTAAGAGTAACCAATACAATAATCAACAGTACTATGCTAAAAAAGTAATCTACGCTAAACAATAAATAAACTGTTAAATCATCGTTATACTTGTCGTCGAAGTATTAATATAACGTTTCATTTAATGAGAGGGTTTACTATTTTAGCTGGAGTGATCATAGAGAACAGTCACGTAACGGAGTAGACTGAATGTCTACATTCTTTAATTTGGACAATGAGACTCGCCATGAAATTCCTTGTTGATACTCACGCTCATACTATAGCGTCGTCTCACGCCTATAGTACCTTATACGATTACCTGTCTGTTGCGAAAACCAAAGGGCTTAAGTTATTCGCCATTACCGATCATGGTCCAGATATGGCTGACGCTCCCCATTTTTGGCACTTTGTGAATATGAAAGTGTTACCTCGAATTGTTGATGGCATTGGTGTACTGCGCGGCATTGAAGCTAATATCAAAAATGAGCATGGCGAAATTGACTTTTTTGGCGATTATTTAAAAGAACTCGATATTGTATTGGCAGGTTTTCATGAACCCGTTTTTCCGCCATCAACCAAAGAGGCTCACACCACGGCGCTAATCAATGCGATTGCAAGCGGTAATGTCGACATAATTACTCATCCTGGCAATCCCGCGTATCCCATCGATATTCAGCGTGTTGCCGCGGCCGCAGCAAAATATAACGTGGCACTAGAGATAAATAACTCCTCTTTTTTAGCCTCTAGAAAAGGCAGTGCACCAAATTGTATTGAAATTGCTAATGCCGTAAAAGAAGCCGGTGGACTGCTGGTTATGGGCTCTGATTCTCATGTCGCGTTTAGCTTAGGCGAGTTTGAAAAAGCTGTTGAGGTCATTGAAACAGTCGCGTTTCCAATTGAACGCTTACTAAACCGAAGCCCTGAAGCGTTGTTGAGCTTTCTGACGGCTAGAGGTCATAAGTCACTTGACGAATACTCTGCTTTAATCGACTAGCAGATCCTATCCCAAACGGCACTGTGACAGGCGCATTTATCTTAGTTATCTGACATAAAAAGGCCTGCAAAAGCAGGCCTTAAAGGTTTAGTTAACACGATAAATCATGTGTCCTAGAACGGGATATCGTCATCCCAACCTTCATCTAAATCTGGGGTAAAATTTTGCTGTGGCTGTGGAGCTGGACGCTGTGCAGGGGCATTTTGTGGTTGGAAATTACCCTGTGGTGCCGCAGGCTTTGGTGCGTAAGCTGGTGCAGCTTGTTGTGCTGGCGCAGCCTGTTGCTGATAACCGCCTTGCTGACCGGCATTTGGCTGAGCTTGGTAAGCTGCATTACCTGTAGCAGGTGCAGCTTGATTGTATTGTGCCTGTGGCGGACGAGCTTGAGGAGCCGGTGCAGGACGAGACTGTTGTTGTCCCATGTTTTGTCCCGAGCTTTGACCTTGTCCCTGATATTGACCACCACCGCTGTTATCACCAGAGTTGCGGCTGTCTAACATTTGCATTTCCATGGCGTTAATTTCAGTCTTGTAACGGTCTTGACCGGTAGCCTGATCTTGCCACTTGCTGGTTTGCAATTTGCCTTCTAAATAAACTTTAGAACCTTTTTTTAAGTACTCGCCAGCAATTTCTGCAAGACGGCGATACATCACAATGTTATGCCACTCAGTACGTTCTTGCATTTGACCTTGCTGGTCTTTCCACGACTCACTTGTCGCTATAGTAAAGTTGGCTACGGCGTTGCCGTTTGGCATGTAACGAACCTCAGGATCTTTACCTAAGTTACCTACCAAAATTACTTTATTCACACCACGACTGGCCATCGAAATCTCCTGAGATTTTTATCTGTTTACTTTATCTGAATACTAAGCTGTACGATCAACACGATCTAATTCACAGAGCCTAACACAGCTCGCGCTTCGCTTAAATTGAATTTATCATCGACCTTTAAATAAGCCACTTTATCTTCAAGCACGACTATGGCCTCGACAACACCGATTAGCTGCGACAAACTACTGGCCATATTTTGTGCGTCGGATTTATCCTTTACTGTTGCTTCAAGCGTATAGCTTTTCAATAACACAGGTTTTTGCATGCCTATGGTTAACAATAACCACACGCACATTAGCCCTAATGCGACAAAAAATACCCCAGAAGCGCCCACAAGTTGATAGGCTCCGCCGCCTAACATGCCGCCACAGAATGCACCTAAAAACTGGCTGGTTGAATACACGCCCATAGCCGACCCTTTATCGCCGACAGGACAAAACTTAGCAATTAAACTCGGTAATGATGCTTCGAGGTAATTAAAACCGGTAAAAAATAATACCACGGCGCCACTTAACACCCAGAGGTTGTTGGCATAAAGCCCCATCGCCGCCAGTGATACCATCATGATGATCAACGCGATTTGAAACATGGTTTTAGTATTGTTGCGTTTAACCCCAATAATGATTAATGGCACCATTAAGAAAAAGGCACCAACAAAAGCGGGGAAATATAGCATCCAATGTTTTTCTTTCACTAAGCCGGCATCAACTAAATCGAGCGGCAATGCTACAAACACAGCGGTGAGCACTAAATGCAGAATAAAAATCCCAGCATCTAAGCGAAACAGCTGCGGGTCTTGCAACATACGCTTAAGTTTTGTCGGTGTCGCGACGGTATCGCCTTTAGGCGCATGGCGAATAGGATTAGGCACAAAAAACTGCACTATCAACATCCCCAATACCGCTAACACCGCTGTTAACAAAAATAGCCCAGTTAAGCCCATGTATTGCGCTACAATCGGTCCAACTAATAACGACAAGGCGAATGAAAAACCAATGCACATGCCGATAATGGCCATGACTTTGGTACGTTGTTCGTCTCGGGTTAAGTCGGCAGCAAGTGCTAGCACTGCCGCAGCAATGGCGCCCATACCTTGTACTGCGCGGCCAAACACCACACCGTAAATATGGTCAGACGATGCAGCAATTAAACTCCCAATGGCAAACAAGACTAAACCACCAAGAATAATTGGCTTTCGTCCGTATTTGTCGGACAAAATCCCCATAGGGATCTGTAAAAAAGCTTGAGTTAATCCGTAAGCACCAATGGCAATACCAACCCAAAGCGGCGAGAAACCTTCTAAATGCTGACCATACAGCGCGAAGACAGGCATAATCATAAACAAGCCCATCATGCGTAAGCCAAACACACTGGCTAACGAAAATGCGACCTTTTTCTCCATACCCGACAGTCCATTACTGGCCATGCTGTTGCCCTTCGATAAGTCATTCAACAATATTATAAGATGCGCATATTATCACAGCGTCATAAATTAGCTCAAAAGGAAATCACAGTTTTGTATATAAGGTCTTTTATTTGTACATGTTAAATTTTAGTCCTGAACTTTAGCGCGGTTCGATGCGTACCATAAAATCGACTTAATCAAAATTGATATGAAGTCAGCTAACAAACTATGCGATACTGATCGCTGTTTTATTTACATAAGTCATAGAGTGAAACGATGGATAAAATTGAAATACGCGGTGCCCGAACCCACAATCTTAAAAATATCAATCTAACCATTCCCCGTGACAAACTTATTGTGATAACTGGGTTATCCGGTTCAGGAAAATCATCATTAGCCTTCGATACCTTGTATGCAGAAGGCCAACGTCGCTATGTTGAATCGCTGTCAGCCTATGCTCGTCAATTCTTGAGCTTAATGGAAAAACCTGATGTCGATCATATTGAAGGCTTAAGCCCCGCCATTTCAATTGAACAAAAATCCACTTCACATAATCCGCGTTCAACGGTCGGTACTATTACCGAAATCTATGACTACTTACGCTTGTTGTTTGCCCGAGTGGGCGAACCGCGCTGTCCAACACATAATCAGCCTTTGTCGGCGCAAACGGTTAGCCAAATGGTAGATAAAGTGTTGGCCATGCCAGCAGACAGTCGCCAAATGCTGCTCGCGCCTGTGGTTAATGACCGTAAAGGCGAACACGTTAAACTGCTGGAAAGCTTATCAGCACAGGGATATATCCGTGCGCGTATTGATGGCGAGGTGTGTGACTTAACCGATCCACCAACATTAGATTTACACATTAAACACACTATTGAAGTGGTCGTTGACCGCTTCAAAGTACGTGAAGACATGAAACAGCGTTTAGCGGAGTCATTTGAAACCGCATTAGAGCTGTCTGGCGGTATTGCCAAAATAGCCAGCATGGAAGATAGCAGTAAAGAAGAACTGATTTTTTCGGCTAACTTTGCCTGTCCGCACTGTGGCTATTCGATGGCAGAACTTGAGCCGCGGATCTTTTCGTTTAACAATCCCGCTGGGGCGTGCCAAACCTGTGACGGTTTAGGTGTACAGCAGTTTTTTGATCCCGACCGAGTGATCGCTAACGATGAATTATCCTTAGCCGGTGGCGCCATTAGAGGTTGGGACAGACGCAACTTTTATTATTTTCAAATGCTCAGCTCACTCGCTGAACATTATAAGTTCGACGTTGAAAAACCCTATGCCGAGCTGAGTGACAAAATCAAAAAGATTGTTCTATACGGTTCAGGCAAACAAAGTATTGCCTTTAAATACATCAACGATCGCGGTGATGTGGTGGTGCGTAACCATCCGTTTGAAGGCATTTTAAATAATATGGATCGCCGCTACCGCGAAACCGAAAGTAATTCGGTGCGCGATGAGTTGTCTAAATTTATTAATATGCAACCGTGTAACAGCTGTAGTGGTTCGCGCTTACGTGAAGAAGCCCGTAACGTGTTTATTGGCGAACTCAATCTACCGCAGCTCACCACTTGGTCAATTGGCGAAGCCAAACAGTATTTCGACACGGTCGAGTTTGCAGGGCAACGTGCACAGATTGCCGAAAAAATATTAAAAGAGATCAGCCAACGTTTAGGTTTTTTGGTTAATGTTGGCCTTAACTATTTGAGCTTATCGCGATCAGCCGAAACCTTATCTGGTGGCGAAGCACAACGCATTCGCTTAGCCAGCCAAATCGGTGCCGGGCTAGTAGGCGTAATGTACGTGCTGGACGAACCGTCAATCGGCTTGCATCAACGCGATAATGAACGCTTACTGCAAACTCTTATTCACCTACGTGATTTGGGCAATACCGTCATTGTGGTTGAACACGACGAAGATGCTATTCGCCTTGCAGACCATGTTATTGATATCGGCCCTGGCGCTGGTGTGCATGGCGGCGAAGTCATTTGTGACGGTACCTTAGAAGACATTCTTAACTGTGAAGCATCGGTCACGGGTCAGTATATTTCCGGTAAAAAGCAAATTCACATTAGTGACGAGCGCACGCCGATGAACCCAAAACAAGTGATTGAACTATTTGGCGCATCGGGTAATAACCTAAGAGATGTTGATTTAACCATACCTGTTGGCTTATTTACCTGTATTACCGGGGTATCTGGCTCAGGTAAATCGACACTGATTAACGACACCTTCTTTAAAATAGCCCATAGGATGCTCAATGGCGCTACCGTCGATGAACCTGCGCCTTATAGAAGCATTGAAGGCATGGAGCATTGTGACAAAGTCGTTGATATTGACCAAAGCCCCATTGGTCGCACACCGCGTTCAAACCCTGCTACTTATACCGGTATTTTTACCCCAATCCGTGAGCTGTTTGCTGGCACGCAAGAATCACGTACCCGGGGTTATCAAGTGGGGCGCTTCTCGTTTAACGTCAAAGGCGGTCGTTGTGAAGCCTGCCAAGGTGATGGTTTAATTAAAGTCGAAATGCACTTCTTACCTGATGTTTATGTGCCTTGCGATTCGTGTAAAGGTAAGCGTTATAACCGTGAAACCTTAGAAGTAAAATACAAAGGCAAAAACATTCACGAAGTACTGCAGATGACCGTTGAAGATGCTCGCGTCTATTTTGATGCCATCCCCTCTATTGCGCGTAAACTGCAAACCTTAATCGATGTCGGCTTGGCGTATATTCGCTTAGGCCAAAGTGCAACGACCTTGTCTGGTGGTGAAGCTCAGCGAGTAAAACTGGCTAAAGAGTTGTCTAAACGCGATACCGGAAAAACCTTATATATTTTGGATGAACCCACCACAGGGCTGCACTTTGCCGACATTCAACTATTGTTAGATGTACTGCATCGCTTGAAATCTCATGGCAACACTGTGGTAGTGATTGAACATAATTTAGATGTGATAAAAACCGCAGATTGGATTATTGATTTAGGCCCAGAAGGTGGCGCTGGCGGCGGCATGATTTTAGCTGCTGGCACTCCAGAAGATGTAGCTGAACATCCTCAATCGCATACCGCTAGATTTTTAAAGCCAATGTTGGCGCTTCACAAACAACGTGCAAAAATGAAATAACCAAGCCGCCACCTTAAGCAAATAAGAGGAGATAACACCCATGTTTACTGCTCAAACTTGTTTTAAGGTGGTTAGCTTTGGCTTATGGTGTGGCTTATCAATAGCCTTACTCAGCGGCTGTAGTCAAACGCCGCGCCAATGCTCATCAGCTATACTAAGCAGCTGGCCCGATGCTCATCAACAAATCACCCAAGATATCTCAATCTTAACCACTGCAGAATTTCAAGGGCGCAAAACCGCCACGCAAGGTGCTCGCCTCACGCAAGAGTTCTTAATCAAACGCTTTGCTGAAATGGGATTACAACCCTGGCAAGCAACATTTGCCGTACCATTTAGTTATGATTATCAATTTTCGACCGCCTCAGGAGTCAATATCATTGCCACTATTGCAGCAAAAACCAATTCCAACCGATGGCGAGTCATTACTGCCCACTACGATCACTTAGGTCAAACAGCCAGTAAACGCTATCCAGGAGCCGATGATAATGCATCAGGTATTGCAGGAATGATGGCGATTGCAGCCCAATGGCAAGGTGATCCGCCGTTAGATGATGTGAACTTAATGCTAGTGGCTACTGACGCAGAAGAGCCCGGCCTATATGGTAGCTATGCTTTAGTTGCCTTATTACAACAAGATCCACAAATGGAAATTGAACTGAGCATCAATTTAGACATGATAGGTCATCCCGATCGTCGCAAAGCCATTTACATGGAAGGCCAGAAAAACCTAGTTGATTTTGAATCGATTGAGCAAGAATTAATCCAAAAAACTCAATTATGCATTAAGACTCATCACAGCAATTTGTTAAGTGGAAGGATGAATAAAACCGACTGGCTTAGGGCATCTGACCATTATCCATTTCACCAAGCGGGTTATCCTTGGGTGTACTTTGGGGTGCCACCGCATGCTCAATACCATACGCCCGAAGACACAATCGATACTTTAGACATAGACTTCATCGTGGCGGTTGCTGAAACAGTGTATCAAATGATCAGTATCGATAAGCTGACCAAAGCCCCATAAATCGCTTAACCTGCGACAACAAGTGTTCACTTTTCAATCAATTAACAGGTTTTAAAAATCAAGAATCAGGCCAATCTTCAGCTTTAATGGCCAAATTAATGTTTATTTTCAGTTTTTACGTGGTCAACTTGCAATCTTGCTGCTATAATACGCCCCCTTATCGGCGCGGGAAATCGACACGGGGTTGATTTTCTGTCTGTGAAACTTTAGCACGAGCTTCCGAACTTCGTGCGCATCCACAAGGCTACAACTCAATGTCATCTGAAAGAACTTTCCGCGAACTCGGCCTGTCTGAGTCTTTGTTGCGTTCGCTTGACGAGTTAGGTTATGAAAACCCAACTCCAATTCAAGCTGCGAGTATCGACCCGCTTATGGCTGGTAAAGATATTATCGGTCAAGCACAAACTGGTACTGGTAAAACAGGCGCATTTGCCCTGCCTTTACTAAACAAAATCGACATGAAAATCAATGCTCCACAGATTTTGGTGTTAGCTCCAACCCGCGAATTAGCGGTTCAAGTTGCCGAAGCATTTGGTAGTTATGCCAAATTCATGAAAGGCTTCCACGTACTACCGATTTACGGTGGTCAAAGCATGCAACAACAATTAAACGCCCTTAAGCGTGGACCACAAGTGATTGTTGGTACTCCAGGTCGTGTAATGGATCACATGCGTCGTGGCACATTAAAACTAGATAGCTTAAAAGCATTAGTATTAGACGAAGCCGATGAAATGCTAAAAATGGGCTTCATCGACGATATCGAATGGGTATTAGAGCACAAGCCTGCTGATAGCCAACTTGCATTATTCTCAGCGACTATGCCTGAGCAAATTAAGCGCGTTGCAGCTAAGCACTTATCTAACCCAGTGAATATCAGCATAGCGTCTAGCCAGACAACGGTTGAGTCTATTGACCAACGTTATGTGCAAGTATCACAACACAATAAACTAGAAGCGTTAGTACGTGTTTTAGAAGTTGAAAATACTGAAGGTATTATCATCTTCGTTCGTACCCGTAACAGCTGTGTTGAATTAGCAGAAAAATTAGAAGCCCGTGGTTATGCTTCATCGCCATTACATGGTGACATGAATCAGCAAGCTCGTGAGCGTGCTGTAGAGCAGCTTAAGCGCGGCAAGTTAGATATTTTAATCGCGACTGACGTTGCGGCACGTGGTCTAGACGTTGAACGTATTGGTCACGTAGTAAACTACGATATTCCTTATGATTCAGAGGCCTATGTACACCGTATCGGTCGTACTGGTCGTGCTGGTCGTACTGGTATGGCAATTCTATTTGTAACCAATCGTGAAATGCGCATGTTACGCACTATCGAACGTGCTACAAACAGCCGTATTTCGCCAATGAAAGTACCTAGCCCTGAATCAGTTGCAGAGCGTCGTTTATCTCGTTTAGGCGAGCAAATCCAAGAAACCATCAACGGTGACTTAGATTTCATGAAAAACGCTGTCGCAGAATTATGTCAACAACTTGAAGTTGATACCGATTTACTGGCTGCTGCTTTGTTACAACAAGTACAGCAAGAACGTCCACTACAGTTACCGACTATTACCGAGCGTCAACGTGATTCACGTGACGAACGTGGTAGTAGCGACCGTGGTGACCGCAATAGCGACCGTGGCGATCGTCCACGTCGTGAACGCAGTGACCGTGGCGAGCGTAGCAGCCGTCCAGCGCCAAACAGCTTTGGTGATGCAGAAGGCTTAAAAGATAACCCAGACGTGAAAATGAATCGTTATGTTATCGATGTAGGTCGTGAAAATGGTGTTGGTGTAGGTAACATCGTTGGTGCAATTGCTAACGAAGCAAACATCGACAGCCGTTTCATTGGTCAAATCCAATTGTTTGATCAAGTCACAACAGTTGATTTACCAGACGGAATGCCTAAAGACATCCTTTCACACCTAAGAAAAGTGCGTGTTTGTGGTCGTCCTTTAAACATTCGTGAAGCGGGTGATGAAGTGTTCGCTGACACGACTCGCGGCGCAGGCGCTCCACGTCGTCCACGTAGTGACCGTGCTCGTAGTGACCGTCCACGTACTGACCGCCCAGCGGGTGATCGTCCAGCTAGTGACCGCCCTGCAAGTGCAGAACGTCGTCCACGTAAGCCACGTGACAACGGTTAGTCATTCAGTTGAATGACACAAAAAATGGAGCCTAAGGGCTCCATTTTTGTTTTCTACAACATAGTCTTGGTTCAAAAAAACTAACAGTTAACACTAATTAATTTGGCTACAACAGGAATGTAGGCAATATTATCATTCTCGAATGAATTAACCCGATAGGTAATCTAAATGGATTTTTTACTCGTCGTTGCACAGATATTTGGCTCGACATTCCTTGACGCTACAAAATCAGCCAAGCAAGATAAAACCTTGCTATGGATGATGATAATTGGCGGCACACTATTTAGCGCATTTGGTTTAATGCTTTATTACCTCGCGCAACATAGTTAATGCCTAGCGACTATTTACAGTACAGTCCTGAACGCTTTGGCCTGCTTACGCTTTTGATACAAGGGGACAATTTGCACGGCAAACACCGAACACACAATCATAACGATGCCAGCAAATGACAACACATCAATATCGGCACCGGCAAATACCCCGCTCCACCAACCAAGATTGACCACAACTTCTGTTGCAGTAAAACTCAATACCGGTGTTAATGCCAACATGGCACTGACTTGTGCCGTGGGCCAATATTGCATTGCTTGACCAAAACAGCCATATGCAATCAAGGTGTTGGCACCACAAAACAGGACGATCCACCATTGGTTTAATGTCATTGCTTCAAACTGACTAAAATCACTAAATGGCGCCATAAGCACAATGCCTAATGCGTAAATAAATAACAGCACATTACTGGGTGATAACCGCTGACTTACCGATTTCTGCAATAATGCATAACTGGTCCACGACATCACCGAAAATTGCACAATCATAATGCCAATCAATACTTGATGATCACTGGCTTGGTTTAAATCCAGCTGTGGATGGAAAAACATCAACATCCCCAATCCTAGGGTGGCAAAACAACTCAGTTGAAATGCGTTAAAGCGTTCTTTAAAAAACAGCACCCCGCCAAAGGCTAAAAAAAACGGCGCGGTTTGAAAATTAAGCTGCGCAGTGCCTGGGGCTAAATAGCCCAATGAATACACAAACGATACGTAGTTGCACATCAACAATACCCCAGCTAATACCAATTTCATCCATATCGCTGCCGGCAGTCCTGCAAATTGGCGTAATGCACCTAAGCGCCATTGAATTAACAAGGTCACCACTAATGCCATGACAAACCGAAACCAAGTCAGGGTAACTGGGGTAATAAAACCACCGGATAGCTTTAACGCAATAGGCAAAATACCCCAGAAAAATACCGCAATAGACACGAATATCAGCCCCAAACGGTTATTAATATTTTCTTGTTCGCTATTCAATTGTTGTTATTCCAAACACTATTTAGGAAATGAATTTTGCCTGATTAACCTCACAAAGTCTTGAACAAGATATTGCTAAACTACCCAAAGATTGTTCGCATAACAAAAAAGCCTATTTCAACTCACCCTTTCCCGTGGCAAACCCGTTTAATGCAGGTAAAATAGCCGCCATAAAAACCCTATACGCCCTTCAACCTAAGGAACACTCGCATGAGTCTTGCTGATTCCGTTCTTGCAGTTAACAATGATTTACCTATTCGTACCGACAAGCCTGTTCACAGTGGCAAAGTTCGCAGTGTTTACTGGTTAACAGATGCTGATAGCCGCCGCTTAATTCGCGACAAAGGTTACGATGTACCTGAAGATACTCCGCTGGCGATTATGGTGATCAGTGATCGCATTTCTGCATTTGACTGCATTTTTCATGGCGAAGGTAACTTGCAGGGGATCCCGGGTAAAGGAGCAGCACTCAATGCCATTTCTAATCATTGGTTTGGCTTGTTCGCTGAAAATGGTTTAGCCGATAGCCACATTTTAGACATTCCACACCCTTTTGTGTGGATCGTTCAAAAAGCTCGCCCGATTAAAGTGGAAGCTATTTGCCGTCAGTACATAACGGGTTCAATGTGGCGTGCTTATTCAAAAGGTGAACGAGTCTTTTGTGGCATCACCCTGCCAGAAGGCTTAAGCAAAGATCAAAAGCTACCTGAACTGCTAATCACCCCGTCTACCAAAGGTATTTTAACCGGTATTCCTGGTGTGCCAGCACAGGATGACGTTAATATTAGTCGCAGTGATATTGAAGCCAACTATCAAGCATTTGGCTTTGAAAAACCACAAGATATCGACCTGTATGAAGTCCTGCTCAAGCAAGGCTTTAAGGTAATATCTGATTCGCTAGCCAAGCTTGACCAAGTGTTTGTCGATACCAAATTCGAGTTTGGTTATGTCAACGATAAAGACGGCAACGCTAAACTCATTTACATGGATGAAGTTGGCACCCCTGATTCATCACGTATTTGGGATGGCGCAGCTTATCGCGAAGGTAAGATTGTTGAAAATTCCAAAGAAGGTTTCCGTCAATTCTTGTTAAACCATTTTGACGATGCCGACATTTTATTAAACAAAGACAGAATGCCAGAACGTGAAGCGCTTGCCCGTGACAACGACTTGCCGTTAGAGGCTATGATGAGCGTATCACGCACTTATATTGGTGTGGCTGAAAAAGTAACTGGAGCTACGATTCCATTACCTGCGAATCCAAAAGCTGACATTATTAAAGTGTTATGTGAACAGTATGATTTAATTGAATCAATCTAAGTTTGCTTTGCAAAAAGGCGCTTAGGCGCCTTTTTTTATGTGTGCGAATCTGCACATAGTACGCAATAGTAGTAACGGGTTTATACACCATGGCTCATAAAAAAAGGACGACAATTGTCATCCTTTTTTATGTATCATCAATTAACTACGATACCGATTAACACATCATTATTAACTACGACGGCGTAAGCCTAGTGCACCTAATAACATCAATGCGAAGTAACCTAAACTACCACCGTCACTGTCTTGAACAGGCTCTGGTGTTGGCGTAGGCGTTGGTGTTACTGGCGCAGGGTAGCTTAGTGCAATGATCACAGGGTCATGGTCAGAAGCTGAGAATGCACTTTCAGACTTAACCAAATCACCAGTGTATTTACTACCATATTCAAACAGGTTAGATTCAACTGAGTTGATGTGCCAGTCGTCAATATCGACTAACTTAGCTGCTAAGCTCGCATTACCTAGTGCATGGTCTAAGTTACCTAACTCACCGTTGTAGCTGTATGAGTAAGTCGTTGCACCATGAGCTTGAGTGTTTAAGTTAATTAACCCATAACCTTTATCAATGACACTGCCTTCACGCTCGTACACTTTACCGTTTAAAGTGGTCCAAGACGCGGTGCGGATAACATGATCTGTGGTTGACGCATCATAGTCAGTCAATACTGCAACTGGATCTTCTTTGCCATAAGCATTTAAATCACCAATAACCAGTATATCGCCTTCGACATCTTTTAATGACTCACCCAATACTTTAGCCGCTGATACACGGAAAGCATTACACTTGCCTTGCATGTCTGCTGGCTCAGCATTTTCATTAAACTCAGCCCAGTCTTCGATACAACCTGAACCTTTCGATTTTAGGTGGTTAACAACTACGGTCAGTTTTTCATCATTAATACTAAACGTTTGCACTAAGCTGTGACGTTGGAACTTATCAGAACTAGGGCTTTTCTCAACCACACCATCTTTCTCGCGAGTTTGAGCGCCTTCTGCAGCATGTTGCTCAGGCGTTGCAATAACTTTTGCAGCGCCGTCTAAAGTGATGCGCGCTGGGCGATATAACATACCAACGGTAATGGCATCAGTACCAATAAACTTACCGTCGTATTTGTCCGCATCTGCAATTTCGATAAAGCGATATGCTTGCTCATCGGTTAATTCAGCATTCAGTGCATCAACTAAATTTTGCACTGCACTTAGCTCACCAAAGCCATTGTTAGCAATCTCCATTAAGCCAACAACATCAGCATTCATGGCGACGAGTGCAGACACAATCTTAGTGCGTTGCAGAACCATTTCCTCTTCCGTTAGCGCGCCACGGTTACTGTTTGATGGATTGGCATCACCGCCAACAGCATCGTTAAAGAAATTCAATACGTTAAAGCTAGCGACGCGAATATCACCCATGTCTGCCACAGTCGGCGCATCAGTGCGATCATTTACACGGATCAAATCACCCGCAGTAATGGTGTTAGTCGCTAAAATTCGGTATGAGTTGTAGCTATAACCAATCACGCCTTCAAGGTTTGTGAGCTGATCGCCCACACGGATATAACCGGTCTCAGCATTAAAGTCAGGGAAGTAAGGCACTTCACCGTCTTTTGCTTTGAAGTCAGACTCTACAAATAACTGATTTACCGCATTCGCTTTACCGAGTGCGATTGCATCGGCTGAATTCGGTTCAAACACTTGAGTAGGCTTCATTAATGGCGCTTTATGAGACAACATCATATTATTGCGGTATGAATCATAATCGAAACTAAAGGTACGAGAAATTTTCATCTCGCTACCAGCATCTAGCTTCACTTTCATGCCTTCAACACGTTCTAATGCTTGTGCAAGCGTTTCACCATCGGCAACATAAAATGCACTGGCAGCAGGTACGTCACCCATTGCTCCCACTTCAAATTTTTGATCGTCTTTAATGTCTATCTGAGTTGAGCCGTAATACTCGCTGACTTTACCTTGCACACACACTTCAGCGCCGGGCTGAATCGTGTCTGGTGCCGCTTGGTTCATGAAAACAAAAATACCGTCAGAAGTATAAGGTGAGTTATCACCTTGCATGTCTTGAATAAAGAAACCTTTGTATAAACTGTCGCTTCTGGCAGTAACTATCCCTTTTACGGTTACTTCGTTAGCGGATGAAAAACTCCCCTCGGCAAGTAAAGGACTTGCATCTCCAGCACCTTGAACGTCATAAATATTTGTTAGCGTTGCACCATTACAGGTAAATGTAGATGGCTCTGGCGCAACCGCAGCATCAAGCGAACCTAAACCACTGAAAGTGTCTTTTTCTAATTCAACCCACTGGGTAGCATCATAGGTAGTGCTAGCCGTTAAGTTATCTAGATTACGTTGGAAGGTGGCATCTAACCCCCAGCCACTTGGCGTTGGAATTTCACCAATTACATCAACTAACACACCGTCTTTTAATAGACCAACAGCATCGCCACCATTAAAGTACAAATTGCCAGTCATAGAGTCTGTTGCTGCCGGTAAGGTAATCGCTGCACTTGGGTGCAAAATCACTTTGACACTTTTTGCGGCTATCGAATCGGTTAACTCAACCATATCTAGCGCTGCTGTATCGCCGTCTTTATAACGAACTAATTTGTAACCTGTTAAATCAACCGCAACATCACTGTTGTTGTACAGTTCAATCGCTTTATTATTTGCACTACCCTCAACGTATTCACTTATCAATACATCTGCATTTGCCATCATAGGCAATGCTGCAGCAACTGCGAGTGAAACCGCCGTTAGTTTAGTCAGTCCTTTCATTTTGTAACCCCATATTTTGTAATATAAATGCTATTTTTTTGTAATATGCGGCGCGATTGTCCCAAAGTTTGTTTACAGAAAAAAGAACATAGATCACATTAATGAGGTAAATAAATTTGATATCTGATTGATTAACAAGTAATTTTATCCTTACAGAAAAACGACATCTGCGAATAAAAGAAATACATCAAATAAAACAATAACTAGACTCAGAACACAGTCAGGCATAATGACAACTTAACAAGATAAGTTTTGTAACAATTCTGTTGAAAAGAAAATTAAAAATAGAATTATTTGTTTCATATTAGATTTTTTGGCGTAACATCAGCTTGAAAATGTAAGGCTTTTAGCTAACTATTACGCTAATATTGGCTGATTGACATGGCAGATACCGGATGAGCTGTCGACATAGATAATTCATTTAAGTTATTCGTGTTATTGTCGATATTGAACATGAACCAATGCCATATTGGTCACAAAAAAATACTGCCACGCTGACTATTAGTATCAAAACACTAACGGCTCATCTAGTATTCAAATTTATTGTATTTACAGGTTTAGGTACTAAAACCATGAAAGAAGTTGATTTCAGAAATATCGATAAACTCTTCATCAAAATGTCCATTAACGATAAGTTTTGGACGATTTTCGGACTATTCCTCATCATTTTATCAAGCGTATCGTTTAGCAGTTACTTTAGTAAAATAGACAACATTGAGCAGCAATCTCTGCATGTTTTAGAGCAAAAAACGGCCGCTACAGTACAAGCACTTGATGCGACCAATCAGCTAGATCAAGCCTCAAGTCTCGGCTTACAAGTATCGGGTCGTTTGCAAACCAGCTCACGCCAACAAGATACTGTTACTGCCGTTTATACATTAAATAACCAATATTATGCGATGAGTGAATCAGTCTATGGCCAAGAAGCTACGGCTAAGCAAGCGGCATTAGTTTCGTTATTGCTATCATTCTTGTGGGTGTTACCGTTTGCATTGGTGATTTACTGGAATGCCACCTTTATTGGTGGTGCCCTATGGGTGTTGTGGAGTACCACAGAAAAAATTGCCAAAGGTGATTTAACCTCTCGTTTAGGTTTCCATCCTGGTCGTGATGAGTTCGGTACCATTGGCTGCGCACTAGACAAAGCCATGGACACATTAACTGAACTTGTCGTTGCTGTGAAAAAAAGTGCCGGAACATTGCAAACCACTTCCAACTCATTTGCCAATGATGCAGTACAAAGTGCTGAACAAATTGACTTACAGTATGCTTCGCTCGACTCAGTCGCTACGGCAATGGAAGAAATGACCGCATCTGCGGCAGAAGTGTCGAATATTGCCCGTAATTCGACCCAAAGAGTGGAACAAGATTCAGAATACACACGCCAGAGTTATGACCGAGCAAAACGTGCCATTAATGAGATTAAGCAGTTATCTAGCTACATTGAACAAACTTCAAACTCGGTCACGACCTTAAAAGTCAATGCCACCAATATTAATGAAGTCATTACCACGATTAATGCCATTTCAGATCAAACCAACTTACTGGCATTAAACGCAGCCATTGAAGCGGCGCGTGCTGGTGAGATGGGTCGTGGTTTTGCTGTGGTTGCAGACGAAGTAAGAACCCTTGCCGGTCGTACTCAAGCAGCAACGGTTGAAATTCATAAAATGATTGAATTACTGCAAAGTGAAACACTCAATATCGACAGTATTACTCGCGATACCGTCAAGCAAGCACAGACCAGTAGCGATCTAATTGCCAATATTGGTACCGATATTAATGCCATTTCAGAATCATCGAAATCGATTATGGACATGAGCTTCCAAATTTCAACGTCATCAGAAGAACAAAGTGCCGTAGCCAATGATATTGCTAAAGAACTGACTGAAATAAGACAGAAATCAAATATTATTAGAGGTTTATCGCAACAGTCTTCAAGTGGTGTTAAAGAACTATCAAAAGCATCAAGTGATTTAGGTAAGATTTTAAGCCAATACCGCACAAATTAACTTATTTACACATAGGTTTACTCCTATATCTATGCAAGATTAAAAACGACGGGTAATGGTTAACATTATCCGTCGTTTTTTGTATTTTGCCATCAGCTAACATCCGCTATCACCTATACTTTACATACTGTTTATGAGTATACTTTTCACGCTAAATGGATCTATACCTTTTAGCCCGTTCAGGTATAATCCGCCCACTTTGACATCCCCACCAATATCGTTAACTTTATGTGTGAGATCATATGACAGTTGAAACTTTTAAACCCAAGCAAACCACCACGTTAGACATTCCGGTAAAAACACTTAAGGCCAATAGCCTGAACACAGAAACCACCGGTAATCGTATTGGATTTGTTTCATTGGGTTGCCCCAAAAACCTTGTCGACTCTGAACGGATCCTGACACAGTTGCGCACTGAAGGTTATGATGTCACCAACAGTTACGATGATGCCGATCTGGTAATTGTCAATACATGTGGCTTTATCGATAGTGCAGTACAAGAGTCTTTAGAGACCATAGGTGAAGCATTAGCGGCAAACGGTAAAGTGTTAGTGACGGGTTGTTTAGGGGTAAAGAAAGACGAAATTATCGAACTTCATCCTAATGTTTTAGGGGTAACTGGCCCTCATGCTTATGATGAAGTGTTAAAGCAAGTTCACCTGCATGTTGAGAAACCAAAACATAATCCATTAATTGATTTAGTGCCTGATCACGGCATCAAACTGACCCCTAAACATTACGCCTATTTGAAAATATCCGAAGGCTGTAATCACCGCTGTACTTTCTGCATTATCCCTTCAATGCGCGGTGATTTAGACTCTCGCCCTATTGGTGACGTATTAGGTGAAGCACAGCGTCTCGTGAATGCTGGCGTGAAAGAATTATTGATTATTTCACAAGACACCTCTGCTTATGGCGTTGATGTAAAACATAAAACTGCTTTTTGGGATGGTATGCCAGTTAAAACCCATATGCAGCAGCTTTGTGAGCAGTTAGCCAAACAAGGTGTGTGGGTTCGTTTGCATTATGTTTACCCTTACCCACATGTGGATGACATCATTCCATTAATGGCACAAGGTAGTATTTTACCGTATTTAGACATTCCGTTTCAGCATGCTAATAAACGCATACTGAAACTAATGAAACGTCCAGGTAGTTCAGACAAAGTATTAGAACGCATTGCTAAATGGCGCGAGATTTGCCCAGAATTAGTGATTCGTTCGACCTTTATTGTTGGCTTCCCGGGTGAAACTGAAGCAGAGTTTGAAGAGTTACTCGACTTTTTAGAAGCCGCACAACTTGATCGCGTCGGTTGTTTTAAATACTCGCCGGTTAAAGGTGCTAAGGCCAACGACTTACCAGACCATGTCCCTGATGATGTTATGGAAGACAGATTACAGCGCTTTATGGCTGTGCAAGCACAAATTAGTGCCGACAAATTGCAAGCTCGAATTGGGCAAGAGTATTTAATCTTAATTGATGAAGTGAATACCGAAGGTGCTATTGGTCGGTCATACATGGATGCGCCAGAAATTGACGGAAAAGTGTATTTAACCGACGAGTTTGACGTGCAACCAGGTGATCAAGTATGGGTACAAATTATTCACGCTGATGAACATGATGTCTGGGGCGTAAAAGTTGAAGATGAAGATGAATAAACTCCATAAGTCAGCGTTATAGCGCGTTAACTCATAAAAAAGCCGATATCATTGATATCGGCTTTTTAGGCTTTAAACTGGCTTAATTACTGCTTTGATACCGTATTAAAGACCAGCTTTAGGCTCAATTATTCTAATGACGTTAATCTATGACCTAGTGCGCTTTCTGTATCTGGCGTCAGTACAAAGGTAAAATTGTTGCTACCACTGATACTCATTGATTCAGACTGATACACCAATGTTTGAGTGCCATTGTCATCTTCATACACTATGTTAATTTCATAGTCATCAGAAGGTAATGTTAAGCTCTGTTGTTCAACAAAGTCTAAGTCAGTCAAGGTATATTCTGCTGTTTCAATGGTTTCAGAGTCACGGACAAAGTACACAGTTAAATCATCGTAATCATATGATAAATTAACGACATCGACTTTATATTCGTATGCTCGTGGACGTAAGTCTTGAGAGATAACCATGCCTTTAACAGAGCTGTCAGCTTTTTGATAAATCAGTAACGATTTGACGTCATCTTGGTTAAAGGTTACCAATAAATTATCAAATAACTTGGTTTTACTTGTGGCATCTCTAACCGTAATACCATAATCGTTGAACGAAGTTGATTGGTAATCTGTTACAGCAAAAGATGCAACATCGTATAAGTACTGAGTTTCTTGCTTACTCACCACATCAACATCGATGTTTTGAGTTTCGAGTCCGTTAAACACTCGGTAGTCTGCAGTGGCTTCTAATGCTGCATAGTTATCTGGCGTTGTTGTTGAATCAACACTGTCGATGGTGACTTTAATGTCGCCTGCGCCAAAGCTATTACGGATCACTAATTTGTAAACCGTTTCAGTGGTAAGATCCATACTGCCGGTTGTGTAAACCACGTCTTTAGTACCCGTTGTGGTGAGGTACACAATGTAATCATCAGTATCAAGAATGGTTGAGTCGGTATACGTGCTATATGCTGCGCTACCAATCATTACCGCTTCGTCAATACTTTGAGTATCAAGTGATATATACGCATCAAATGTGCCTTCGTCTGTTGCGACGTTAGCGACTAACACCTGCATTTTACTGTATTCATAATCATCATCCGCGTTAAGCTCGTCCATATCATCGCGGTTGTAGTTTATATCCAGTAATTGTGGGTCAAGGTAATCACCGTATAACACGAATAAATGATTATCATCATCCTTTAAACTTACGGTGTCACTGTAAATTGTGACTGTTTCGCCATCTTCATCTTGGCCATATATCTCTAAATCTGTGCTACCCACACTGTAACCATATCGAGGCATTGCATCAGCAAAATCAACTGCCGTATATGAATAGTCATCCAATACTAATGAGGTCGATGTACTATTCGGTGATGCATTATAAAACTGCACATAAGCGACATCACTACTGCTTTCTTCACTGTCTGAGCCGCAGCCTAATAACAAGGATCCCATTGCAGACATTATCATCAATCGACTTATTTTTTTGTGAAACATATTTACTCCATTAACCATATAGTTACATTTGCAAGAGTTATGACACCCCTTGCCTGTAAACGACTGTCAAGAAAGGTAAAGTAGAGTGATAAAGCGTCAAGAGCCAAATTAAAGCTAAAAAAAGCTTCTTAATCAATTAGATAAGAGGCTTTTATTGTTTGCATTTAAACCATAAATGCGTTGTTCAGCAAAAGGAGTTAATTCCCCGCGATTTTCATCTCGCTCAGTAAAATTCCGCCGGTACGGATTGATGAACGTAAATCGCGATCTTTACCTACACCTTGTATTCCCATAAACATGTCTTTTAAATTACCCGCTATGGTGATCTCTTCTACTGGGTATAGCACTTCGCCATTTTCAACATAGAAGCCGGCCGCGCCGCGAGAATAATCACCCGTAACGCCATTAACGCCTTGGCCCATTACTTCGGTAACAATTAAGCCGGTATTCATGGTTTTGACCAAGTCATCAAATGTTTGGTTTGAATGGCTTAAGGTCCAGTTATAAATACCACCAGCATGACCAGTATTGGTCATACCTAGCTTACGTGCAGAATAACTGGTTAATAAGTAAGTTTCTAATTGGCCGCGATCAATAATACGCCGATCTTGGGTAGCGACACCTTCGCTGTCATAATTAGCGCTGGCTAAAGCACCTAACAAATGTGGCTGCTCTTCGATGCTAAACCAGTCTGGGAATATTTGGGTATTCAATGCCTCCATTAAGAAGCTCGACTTGCGGTAAATACTGCTGCCACTGATCGCACCAATTAAATGGCCCATCAGGCCGGTAGCAATTTCTGGCGCAAATAACACCGGCATTTTCGCGGTGGCAATTTTACGTGCATCTAAACGGCTTAAGGTTTTGTTTGCCGCTTGCAAACCAACGGCTTCTGGAGACAATAAATCACTGTACTTACGCGCAACGGTATAGTCATAGTCACGCTGTAAATTACCGTCAGACTCTTCGCCTATCACCACACAGCTCAAACTGTAGCGAGAGCTGCAATAGCCATTAAGAAACCCATGGCTATTGCCATACACTCTGGCAGCTGTATGCGCATTAGCGCTGGCGCCGTCTGAATTTCGGATACGACTATCAACTGATAAACTGGCTTCCTCAGCGCGAATAGCCAGCTGTGCCAGCTCTTCTGCATCGATATCGTGTGGATGGTATAACTCTAAATCGCGAATATCTTGCGCCATCAAAGCGGGATCAGCCAAGCCACTAAAAGGATCCTCTGAGGTATATTTTGCAATACCATCGGCGGCTTTTACCGCTTGGCGAATCGCCTCTGGGCTTAAGTCCGAGGTTGATGAGCTGCCTTTGCGACCATCGCGGTAAATGGTAATGCCTAACGCACCGTCTTTATTAAACTCAACGGTTTCAACTTCTTTTTCACGGGTAGAAACCGACAAACCTTGCTGCTTACTAATAGCCACTTCAGCGGCCGAAGTGCCTAACACTTTTGCGTATTCTAACGCGACAGCGACAGCATCTTTTAACGCAGATAATTCAGAATCAATTCTAGGTGTTGGTTCAGTTGCGCTAGGCGCTGAAGAAGGATGAGAAGCCACAAAATTACTCTTTGATTAGTCTAGTTGCCGCTAGCATATCAAATTCAATTGGCGATTGATAACCGTGCATTTATATCGCTCACTATCATCAATAAATTCTGCATATTCTAGGCCAAATAAATGCTATCATTAACGCATATTGACTTGAGGTTTATGACTATGAAAATTGTTGGCGATTCTGAACTGTTTCAGCAGCCCTATGATAATGATGACAACTATGTCAGCAGAACAGGCGTTAAAAAAGAAAGTGAGGATGCTCAAGCACTTGGCATGCGTTTAGTGGCCCTGAGCAAAACTCAATTAGACAAAATGGGTTTAGATGAATTCTTATATGATGCGATTCTAAAATCAAAACTGATTAAGCAAAAAACCGAAGCATATCGCCGCCATTTGCAATACATTGGTAAATTGATGCGTGGATACGAGCATGAACCTATTGAAGCAGCACTCGATAAAGTGTTGAACAAAAACAATAATGAAGCTGCTCAAATACAGATTTTTGAAAAGATGCGCGAGCGTTTATTAGCAAATGGTGATGACGAGGTTCAAGTACTTCTGGATTTACATCCACAACTTGATCGTCAAAAACTGCGTCAACTGATCCGCCAAGCGAATAAAGAACTGGCTAAAGGCCCAGAATCAAAATCGTCTAAAGAGCTATATAAGTATTTAAGAGCTGAAATCAAAGACTAGGGCCATTTCAAAAATAGTCTGTTTAATAGAATAAGGATATTGCTAATGCGGCTAAAAATGATGACTCGCACACTAATGTTACTATTAACTTCAGTGTTGCTATTTACAGGTTGCAACGGTGCTGCGGATGGCACCGATGCTGACACGTCAAATGGCAGTTACAGTATTACTGTAAGCTATCAAAATGTCGTCAATGGCCAATGTGATGCCAGTACTGAATCTCTGATTTTTGATATCGATGGCAGTTTTTGTGCCGTTGCACATCTCAAACTCGGTAATGCTAACGTCAGCGGAGCCCTGATTACATTCAGTACTAGCACTGCCACAGTCACACCCGCTAGCGCATTAACATTATCTTCCGGCCTTGCGACTACGATTGTCACGTCTGGCGGCATCGAGGCTGGCATTCTTAGCGCAACTTATTCACCAAGCGATGCTGACTCAGTTAGCGCGAGTCGCAATTATCAATTTAAAGAATACACCACAAGTATTCCTGCTGAAGCGATTCAATTAACAGCTTCAATTACAGATGCTACAGGTCCAATTACCCGCTTTAATCTTGATAAAACAGTGCAACTTAGCGCGTTACTTACCGACAGTAATAACCAAGGTATTGCTAACCAAATTGTCACATTCAATGCCGGTAGTGCGACGTTAACGCCCGCGACTGCTCTGACTAAAGCTTCAGGTATCGCCACTCTTAATTATACTCCGTCAGCATCAGAGTTAGGCGCCAGTTTATTAACAGCCACAACAGAATATCAAGGGGTAACCCTCAGCAGTACTAGCGCTTATGAAGTGTTAGCGACTGACGACATTGCCACTACTGGCATCGTAAAAATGGGATCCATTGATGCTAATGGTGAGTTTGTCGAAGGAGAATTAGCCACAACACTAACGGCAGCAGCGGATGGTAGTTATACCATTAGCGCCGGTGGCACTTTTGGGGTTACCGCGACGCTCGTCAGCGAAGACACAGCTGGCAATATGACTCGTCTACAAAGCCCGACCAGTATTAGCTTTAGTTCAGACTGTTCCTTCAATGATAATGCCTCACTCGACTCACCTATCACCAGCTTATCTGGCTCAGCAAGCTCAACATTCTCTGATGTTAGTTGCAGTGGTAATAGTGAACGCAATGACACTATCATCGCGACCACTACTGTGAATGGCAGTAGTTTACGCGCAAGCTTACCTTTTATCTTAGCCCGTCAGACCTTATCTAACGTGAGTTTTGTGTCAGCTGACCCAAGCCAAATTCGTATCAAAGGTTCAGGCGGCACAGGCTCAACTGAATCATCCTTAGTCACCTTTTTAGTTTCTAGTGCGAATGGTCAACCTGCTGCTCAACAACAAGTAAACTTTAGTCTAGATACTACAGTTGGCGGTTTACAATTTGCTAATGGCGCAGTAACAGATAGCAGTATTACTAACGCCCAAGGCTTGGTCAGCGTTCGCGTTCAAGCCGGTACGATTCCAACACCGGTTCGGGTAATGGCATCAACAACTGATGCTGACACGAATAAAACCATTACCAGCCAATCAGAACAACTCACCGTCAATACCGGAATACCACAGCAACTAGGCTTTAGTATTTCAAGGTCAAACGGTAATCCTGAAGCGGGTGACTACAATGGCGAGCAAGTGACCATTACCGCTTATGCCTCTGACAGTTTTGGTAACCCGGCACCAGATGACACGACCATCAACTTCACCGCTGAAGGTGGACAAATTGAGCCATCGTGTACTATTGCAGATGGCCGCTGTTCAGTTATTTGGACATCGGCATCGCCACGAGTAAGCGATCACCGTGTCACGATTATGGCTTATGCCTTAGGGCACGAAACTTTTTTCGATACCAACGGTAACAATGTGTTTGATGCTGCTGATGGCGGCGTGGTTAATGGTTGTTTAAATGGCACAACGTCAATTGCGTGTAGTGGTGATGGTATGGATGTTGAAACTTACCATAACGGTGGCTTTGTTGATTTACCTGATGCTTTTAGGGATGACAATGAGTCTCGCACCCATGACTTAGGTGAGCCATATTTTAATATTCAAGCCAGTACTGCGTATCAAGCGGCAGATGGTAAATTTAACGGCCCTCAGTGTGAAGGCAGCTTATGTGATAGCACTGCCACGACCACCTATATTCGTAAAGCATTGGTGTTAACTATGTCAGGCTCTAATGCGACGTTTGTTGTGAGTCAAGATGACGCTGTGATTAACGATTACACCAGTGATATTCAACCTATCGGATTAAATGAAATATCGACGTTTACTGTGGTGTTAACAGATAGTGCCAAGCAAATATTACCTTCAGGTACCATCTTAACCGTTGCCAGCACTGAAGGTGAGTTGCAGTTCTCTGGCTACAGCGTACCGAACGCAACATCGGCAGGGGGAACATCAACCACCTTTACCCTCAAAAATATCGGTACATCTGGCACCAGCCAAGTAACACTGACAGCAACGACGCCTAAAGGTGTGGTCACTGAACTGAAATTTTATGTCAGCTTGTTATAAAAGACTGCTTTAGAGTGACTAAACAGCCTGCTCTTTTAGCAGGCTGTTTTTATTATTGGCATTCGTTGATAAGTTGTTACAATAAGCACGTTGTGCACTATGGAACTCCACTGTGCATTCCAAATAGGTAAACAGGGCTAGTTTACTCATTCGAGGGCCAGAATACGCCTCTCGACGCATACTAAGGAATAATAATACGCAAACTTTTTATACTTTCTACTTTAACCGCAGGCGTGCTTCTTAGCGCTTGTGCCGCTAAACCCCCTATCGTTGCACAAAACAAAACTGTGGTAGTGAATGACCAAACCATCATTTTTGGTGGCATATACGACAAAGAAAAAAACAAGCTACAGTTAATCGCTAATGGTGACACGATCATGCAAGGTCGATTCCCACCAATGACCCCAACCCAGCACCTTAACGCTAAGTTCAAAGGCATGGCTGTTAAAGGTGATTGCTATTTCGGTTCGGTATTAGGCGATCAAGGCGGTAGCTTTGGCGTGGTAGCGAGTATTATCCAATCTGCAAAATCAAGCACCGCTGATAAGTGCGATATCTTTATTGATGGCACTAAGCTAGAAACATTGTACTTCTAATCGAGTAGCAGCAATAAGCCCTAGCCCTGCTTACCTCCTGATGCCCAAAATGCTAAAACATTGCACTGAGATGGTGCAATGTTTATTAGTTTAAGCACTAAAGCAACTCAAAATATAAATACCACATGTGTTAATACTTTGTTTAAATAAGACTTTAAAGTATGGTCTGATCTTTGCTTTCACAGGAATAATAATAAAAATGCACTACTACTTAGTCGACACTGTTACTCCATTAAATGACTTAATTAGTCCTTGCTGAGAATTAAATGCTTCCTTTACACACCTCAATGCGTGGCCTTCGTTGCTTTTGCGTCGCAGCTGAATGCTTAAGTTTTAAAGAAACGGCTAAAAAGCTGTACCTCACACCATCTGCCGTTAGCCACCAAATTAAGCAATTGGAAGAAACCCTCAATCTAAGCTTGTTTATCCGTCAAACCCGCTCAGTTGCCTTAACTGAAGTTGGTGCACGGTTTTACCAAGCGATCGAGCCAGTGATGCAGCAACTGGTCAACACTGTCAGTGAATTTAATCAATCAGACAGAATGCTCGAAGTCAGTATTTCAATGCCTGAGTTTTTCGCTAGCGAGCTGTTTATGCCTAAACTTATTGGCTGGTCATCCAAATACCCCAATATCAACCTTAAACTCGAAACGATTAAATCGCGCAGTGATGTGATAAAACACACTGATGTATCGATTATGCTCTCGGGTAAACAGCAGCCTAGCGACAATGTATACGACCTATTTCCAATAACGTATATGCCAGCATGTAATGCACAGCTCCACTCTGAGCTATCATCACAAGGCTTTAAAGCGTTAACCAAGGTGCCGTTGATATTACATAAAGCCAGACCCTATGCATGGCATCAATGGGCTGACAATATCGGCTTTGAGCAATTTAAACCAAAACAAATTATTCAATTAGACAGTATGTTCAGTGTCGCGCGAGCAGCAGAGCAAGGGCTTGGCGTTGCATTAATACCCTTGCCTATCAGCCAAGCGTGGTTTGATAACAAAATCCTGATTCCATTATTCCCCCAGCCACTTTATAGCCATGACCGCTATTACCTCACCCGCCATTCCAATGAACAGCAGCGTCCAGAAGTGCAATTGCTAATAGACTGGATCCTTAAAAGCTTTCACGATGAAAGCCGTTAGGTGTCAAAGTTGAAGGGCTTAGGATATCTGGCTCA